>RGNC01000124.1 GCA_010029175.1 Synechococcaceae bacterium WB8_1B_136
CTCGCTGATGCCTTCCTCCCGGGCCTGCTCCCCCAGCCAGAGCACCTCCTGGGTGCGGAAGCTCAGGGGATGGTTGAAGTGCTGCAGGCAGCGGTCGCAGCAGAGGGTCACGATGGTGTGGGCCTCCCCCTGCACCTCCAGCACATTGCCGCGATGCTGGGCGCTGAGGGCCCCACGCACGGGGGTGAGGCTCTGCAGCTGGGGCAGATGCTGATCCACCCGCCAGCGGCGGCCTTCGGCCAGGAGTTTGAGCTCCTGGATCGGCACCGGCCTCAGATCGTCGCCGCCGGGGATGGTGGCAGGAACGGAGCCGACACCGGCCTGGCGGGATTCAGCCACGGTTTACTTCTTGCCCTTGGGCTCGAAGGGCAGGCGGCTGCTGCCGGCGCTGGAGGCGGTGGCGGTCACCGTCTGGCCCTGGGAGGCCAGCTGTTGATCGAGGATGGCCTGCAGGTTGTCGGGCAGGGCCTCGCGGGTGAGCAGGAAGGTCTGCAGGGCCTGGAAGATGTTGGCCACCACCATGTAGAGCAGCACCCCGGCCGGCAGGGGGAAGAACAGGAACATGCCGGTGATCATCACGGGCGTGATCTTGTTGGCCGTGGCCTGCTGCGGGTTGGCGGGCATGCCCATGCCCGAGAGGATCTGGCTCACGAACAGGCTGGCGCCGAAGGCGGCCACCAGGATCGCGATATCCCAGTTGATGGCGCCATCGGTGTAGAAGCCCACCTGGCCGAGGGCCTTGATGAACAGGAAGCCACTGCGGGCCGCCAGGCCGGGGATCTTGGCCTCCACCGTCACATCGCCGGGGGCGATGGCGTGGATGGTGCCGTTCTGATCCACGCTCACCAGGCCTTCACCCTTGGTGACGCTCCAGCTGGGGGTGAAGCTGTCGCCGTTCTCCACGCCGGAGAGCACCGAGGCGAAGCTGGCCCCGTCTTTGGTGTGCAGGCTCACCGTGGCGGTGTCGCCCACCCCCAGCTTGGTGCCCTGCTCCAGGCTGGCGATCACCGGCACGTGGTTGGTGGCCGTCACGAAGATCGAGTGGCTGGGGCTGTTGAAGGGCTTGGGTTCCACCGTTGCGATCTGTTCAGCGGGCAGCACCTTCAGGTTGAGGGTGTAGGGCACATCGGCGAACGGTGAGCCCCGCAGGGTGGCGAACAGGGCGAACAGGATCGGCATCTGCACTAGCAGCGGCAGACAGCCGGAGAGGGGGCTGCCGAACTCCTTCATCAGGGCCCCCAGCTCCTCCTGCTGCTTCTGGGGGTTGTTGGCGTATTTGGCCTTGATCTCAGCCTGGCGCTTCTGCATCACCGGCTGGGCGATGCGCATGCGGCGGGCACTGCGGATCGAGCCGGCGCTGAGGGGAAACAGGGCCAGCCGGATCACCACCGTGAGGGCAATGATCGCCAGCCCGTAGCTCGGCACCAATCCGTAGAAGAAATCGAGGATCGGGAGCAGCAGGTTGTCGGAGATGTAGCCGATCACGGCGTCGTGGCGTCGGGGAGGAGGGGTGGTGGGGCCAGTGTGTCAGGCGGGGGGCTCAGGCGGCGGCGCTGCCACCAAACCCTGGCTTGTTGGCCGCTTTGGCGCTGGGGCTGGCGGCCATGCGCTGCTGGATGAAGGCCTCGGTTTCGCGGTAGCGGGGCACGGCGCGCATCTCCAGTTTCATGCCGTCGTTGAGCACCAGCACCATGTCGCCCCAGAAGCCGAGGCCGCGCGGGGCGGAGCGCACCTCGCGGATCTGGCTGTACACCACCTGGGTGCGGTCGCGGCCCAGCCAGCCGCCGCTCACTTCCACCCGGCGGCTGGTGATGCGGAAGCGCAGCCACAGGGCGCGCACCAGGGCGGCCACGGCGAAGGGAATGCCGATCAGGGTGAGGCCGAACAGCAGGTTGGTGATCAGATCACCCCTGGCGGGGCCGCCTTCGTAGAACACCTCCTCGTTGATGCTGGCGCCGGGGGCGACCGGTCCGGATTGTTCGGCAGCAGTCATGGGCGCAGCCCTGCCTTCTCAAGGAGTTGGGAACATTCTTCCAGCAGAACCTGATCGCTGGCCTCGGCGCTGCCCGGCTTGAGGGAGATCAGCAGCCAGGTGCCGCGGGCCCGGGCCGGATGCTCGACCGCCGCCGCCACCAGCTGGCGGTGCAGCAGCCGCCGCAGGCGATTGCGCACCACCGATCGCTTGCTCACCTTGGTGCTCACCACCACCCCAAGCCGGCAGCTGAGGCTGTCGCTGTCGCGCGGGTCGGGCTTGAGCAGCTGCGGCTCGGCCGCCAGGCTGCGCAGCACCATCCAGCTGCCGTGGAGGCGGCGCCCCTTCTGATAGAGGCGATCGAACACAAAACGCCCCCGCAGCCTGTGTTCCCGGGGCAGAACCATGGAACCAGGGGCGGCGGGAGCGTTGGAAGTGGCGCTGAATCGTCAGACCGCCAGGCGGGCGCGACCGCGCTTGCGGCGGGAACGAATCACGCGGCGACCGGTGTGGCTGCGCATGCGAACGCGGAAGCCGGAGACCCGCTTGCGCTTGCGGCTGGTTCCTTCAAGGGTCCGTTTGGTCATGGCTCCGGCTCGGCTGCGCCTTCAACGTCGATCTCCCAACCTACCAGCTGGGGGTGGGCCAGGGGCCCTGGCTCGCCGTCAGTCGGTGGGGGGATCGATCTGGATCAGCCAGCTGCCCAGATAGCCGGAAATGGGCACATCGCCAGGGGCCTGGGCCAGGGCGTTGAACTGATACATGCCCGCATTGAACGGGTTGAAGATGTTCAGATACACGCCGATGGTCTTGCCCACGGGCACGGGGGTTTCGGGGAAGATTTCCACCGCGGTGCTGTCCTTGCTCACCTCCACCACCGCCGGGATCTTCTTTTCACAACGGGTGCGGGAGAGCATGCCGCCCTCCTTCATGTAGCAGAGCTCCACGTTCTTGGGTTTGATGTCCACATCGAAGCTCTGGGGGATGCCCACGGTGAGCTTGAGGATGGCGGTCTTGCGGTCTTTCGGTTTGAGCAGCAGGTAGTACTCCGAGCGCTTCAGCCGATGGGTATCGGTCATGAAGAAGTAGAGCTTGCGGTAGTCCTTGGTGTTGTCCCAGCGGAACTCCACCATGCCCGAGGTGCCCTGGGCGCGGGCGGCATGCGGGGATGCCAGGGGGGTGAGGCCGGCGGCAACGCCTGCCAGGCCCAGGGCGGTTGCCGCGGCGGCGGCACGAAGGATTGACATGGCTGTGTGTGAGGAGGGCTGTCGCCTGTTCTGGATTCTCAACAGGCGCTGGATCCGCCGGCCGGGCCGGTGGGCGGCAGCGGATCTGGCAGTGGTGCCCGGGTGCCCCTCAGGCCGGATCACCGGCCAGGTCGGGCCGCAGCCGGGCGGCCTCCCGCAGGTAGGCGTGGCGCGGGTTCTGCCGCTCCTCCAGCCAGGCGTGGGCCAGCAGCCGGATGCAGCGGGGCAGATCCCCCTCCACCGCCATCTGCTGGCAATCCAGCAGGGCAACGGCATCCCAGCCGGGGCGGCGGCGGGCGATGGCGGCGGGGAAGCAGGCATTGAGATCGGCCGTCACCGAAAAGGTGACCGAGAGCAACTGGCTGCCCTCGAGGCCGTTGCGCTGCACCAGGGCATCGAGCAGTTCGGCCACGGCCTCGGCGATGGCCTCAGCGGTGTTGGCGCTGGCGGTGGTGGCCCCCCGCAGGGAGCGCAGGCTGCGCGGATGGCTCATGGACGGTGCAGCCAGAGGGGCTGGCCGCTCCAGCCCAGTTCCAGCTGCAGCTGATCGCTGAGGCTGCCCAGCAGGGCCCGGCCGGGGATCAGCCCGGCGAAGCGCTTCGGTGGCTTGCCGAAGCTGATCGGCCGGGTGGTGTCCTCGTCGAGATCCGCCAGGCGGGCGGCCAGGCGGCGGGCGGCGTCCTCATCGCCCAGTTCATCCACCAGCCCCAGCTGCTGGGCCTGGGCACCGCTGAACACCCGGCCATCGGCGAAGCGGCGCACCTCCTCTTCGCTCAGGCCGCGGCCCTCGGCCACGGCGGCCACGAACTGGTGGTAGCTGGAGTCGATCAGGCTCTGCAGCAGCTCCCGCTCCGCGTCGGTGAGGGCGCGGTCGGGGGAGAGGATGTCCTTGTAGAGGCCGCTCTTCACGGTTTCGAACTGGATGCCGATGCGCTCCAGCAGCCGTGAGAGGTTGTTGCCCCGCAGGATCACGCCGATGGAGCCGGTGATGCTGCCGGCATTGGCCACGATCTTCTCGGCGGCCACACCCACATACACGCCGCCGGAGGCGGAGATGTTGCCGAAGCTGGCCACCACCCGGCAGCCCTTGGCCCGCAGGCGCAGGATGGCGGCGTGGATCTCCTGGCTGTCGCCCACGGTGCCGCCGGGGCTGTCGATGCGCAGCAGCAGGGCCGGGAACTCCCGCTGTTCCACCTCCCTCAGGGCCTTGAGCACCCGCGTGCGGGTGGGGCCGGCGATCGGCCCTTCGATGGCGATGCGTGCCAGTTTGCGGCGGGATTTGCGGCGCCAGGGCCAGGCCATCGATGCAGTGTGCAGTGGCTGGATCTTAAAAAGGAGCCTGTGGGCGGATTGGGCCGGTGGTGCTGCGCTGGCTGCTGATGGTGTTGCCCTTCGCCCTCTGGGGCACGGCCATGGCGGCGATGAAGCCGCTGCTGGCGGGGGCGGGGCCCCTCACCCTGGCCTGGATGCGGCTGCTGCCGGCGGGGCTGGTGCTGCTGCTGGCGGCGGCGCTGTGGCGGCGCGCGCCGGGGGTGGACCGCCGCGATCGCCCCTGGCTGCTGCTGTTTGCCCTGGTGGATGCCACCTGCTTTCAGGGGCTGCTGGCCCGGGGGCTGGAGGGCACTGGCGCCGGGCTGGGTTCGGTGCTGATCGATTCGCAGCCCCTGGCGGTGGCCCTGCTGGCCCGCAGCCTGTTCGGCGAGGCGATCAACCCGGTGGGCTGGTTGGGGCTGCTGCTGGGCCTGGCGGGGATCCTCTGCCTGGGGCTGCCGGCGCCGCTGCTGCGCCAGTGGTGGCTGATGGGGCCTGAGGCGCTGGGGGAGCGGGCCTGGAGCCATGGGGAGCTGTGGATGCTCGGGGCGGCCCTGGCCATGGCCCTGGGCACGGTGATCAGCCGCTACGCCTGCCGCCACAGCGATCCGGTGGCCGTGACCGGCTGGCACATGCTGCTGGGGGCGCTGCCGCTGCTGGCGGCCTCGGCCCTGGCGCCCCTGCTGGATCCGGCGGCGCCGGCCTTCTGGCCCCACTGGAGCCGCGGCGAGTGGGGGCTGATGGCCTATGCGGCCCTGCTGGGCAGTGCGGTGGCCTATGGCCTGTTCTTCTGGTTCGCGAGCCGGGAGAACCTCACCAGCTTCAGCTCGCTCACCTTCCTCACGCCGCTGTTTGCTCTGCTGTGCGGGCTGGTGTTGCTGGGGGAGCAGCTGCGGCCGCTGCAGTGGCTGGGGGCCGCCCTGGCGCTGGTGAGCGTGGCGCTGATCAACCGCCGCCAGCAGCTCTGGCAGCCCCTGGCTGCGGTTGATGGGGCAGAGGTGCTGCCGTGAAGCTGCTGGTGGTGGCGCCGGCGCTGGGGCCGCTGGGCAGCGGAGCGGCCGGCGGGGTGGAACTCACGCTGGTGAATCTGGTGGCGGGGCTGCTGCAGCGCGGCCACGCGATCACGGTGCTGGCGGCCGAGGGCTCGCAGCTGCCGGGCGATTGCGCTGCTGCCGCGCTGTGGACCTGCAGCGGCAGCCCCCAGGCCACGGCCCAGCACCAGGGGCGCGAGGCGCCGATCGCGATGCCGGCCGATGGGCTGCTGCATCGCTTCTGGGGGAGGGTGCTGGCGGAGGGCCCCGCGGCGGGGTTCGAGGCGGTGCTGAACCTCGGCTACGACTGGCTGCCGCTGTGGCTGACGCCCACCGCGCCGCTGCCGCTGTTTCATCTGGTGAGCATGGGCTCGGTGAATGCCGCCATGGATGGGGCGATTGCCGAGCTGGCGCGCTGGGACCAGCGTCGCCTGGCCTTCCACACCGCCAGCCAGGCCGCGGATTTTGCGCTGCCGCAGCCGCCCGTGCTGGTGGGCAATGGCTTTGATCTGAGTGCTTACGTGTTCTGCGCTGAGCCGGAACCGCTGCTGGGCTGGGTG
>RGNC01000125.1 GCA_010029175.1 Synechococcaceae bacterium WB8_1B_136
CCCAGCTGCGCAGCTGGGCGGCGGGCAGGCGGGTCCAGAGCCGCTGCTGCTCGAACTGCTCCAGGGCCTCCACCAGCGACGCCACACTCTGCTGGGGGAACAGCAGACCCGTGGGCTGGGGGGCGCCGCTGCGGATGCAGCGCACCGTGTCCAGCAGCCCCCCCTGCCCCAGGCCAATCACCGGGGCACCGGCCGCCATCGCCTCCACCGGGGCGATGCCGAAATCCTCCAGGCCGGCATACACGTAGGCGCGGCAGCGACCCATCAGCGCATTCACCCGCGACTGATCCAGGCGGCCCAGCAGTTGCACGTTGGGCCGGGCCATGGCCTGCAGCCGGCGCCGCTCGGGGCCATCGCCCACCACCAGCAGCGGCAGCCCGGTGCGGTTGAAGGCCTCCACCACCAGATCCACCCGCTTGTAGGGCACCAGCCGACACAGGCAGAGATACACGTCGTCGCGGGGTTCGTCCCAGCGGAAGCGGTCCACGGCCACGGGGGGGTGCACCACCGCGGCATCACGACCCCAGTAGCGGCGGATGCGCGCAGCGGTGAAGCGGGAGTTGGCCACCAGCTGATCGGGCCGCTGGCCGCTGGCGCGATCCCACTGGCGCAGGGCGTGCAGCTGCCAGCGGATCAAGGGGCCCAGGCCGCGCCGCGCCAGGGCCGACTGGCGCAGGTAGGCGTGCATCTGGTCCCAGGCGTAGCGCACGGGGGTGTGCACATAGCTCACATGGCACTGATCGGGGCTGGTGAGCACGCCCTTGGCCACCAGATGGCTGCTGCTGAGCACCAGCGGGTAGCCGCTCAGGTCCAGCTGTTCGATCGCCAGGGGCAACAGCGGCAGGTACTGCTGCACATGGCTCACGCCCCAGGGCAGCCGTTGGATGAAGGAGCTGCGGATGGCACGGCCAGCCAGCCAGCTGCCCTGGCGGCGGCTCTCGCCATCCACCAGCGCGAACAGCTGCGCGGGGGCCCCATCGGGATCCAGCTGCCGCAACAGCGGATCCAGTTCGCGCACCACCAGCTCCGCCCCCCCCACAGACCGCGGCGTGAACCACTCGTGCACCAGGGCGATCGGGCCGGGGATGACGGGCATGGCGGCCAGGCTAGATGCGGGATCTTGAAGAAGGATGGACCGTCAGGTCACAAAAACTCTCAGCTGATTGCCGCAACCCGAAGGGGTCCCGATGCTGATGGCGGTTGAACGCTGCCATGCCAATCCGCGAGCTTCTGGAAGATGCCCTTGAGGAGCCCTCGATCGGCGCAACCACCAGCTTCAGGTGGCATGCCACACCCGTGGGCATCGCGGCCCTGTGGACGGAAGGGGCTGCGCCCCCATCCCCCCCGTACGACAACGCCCTAAGGGAAGGGCTGGAAGTGGGCCTCGATCTGAGCCGCGAAGAGCGGGAATTCCACCAGTTGAGCAAGGGGCTGGTGCTGCTGTTCCACAGCTGAACGCCGCAGAAAGTGCAGTGTCCGCCTGACGCGCGGCCGGCCCCTCAGGACATCGGGCGATCCAACGCCTGTTGCAGGATCTCCGCCGCGATCTCGCGCATCGACCGACCGCGGCGCTCACTCATGGCCTGCAACGTGGCATAGGCCTCCGGGCTCAGCTCCAGATCAACGCTCCTGGGAAAGCGGGAGGGATCGAGCCGCCAGGGATCCGAAGCATGGAGCGGATCAGGTGGCACCGATCAACTCCGAAGGGCTGGCTTGATCAGAACGCGACACTGAATGAGATGTGGGCAGATTTGTGTGTGTGGGGGGGGGGCATAAGACGTATCAACAAACACGAAGGGTTGTTAATAGCAGCCGCTGAACAACTGCAGACCCAGACCACATCAAACAGAAAGCTTCGAAATAACTCTCAATGCGAAAGATATAGATTTAAGCGGCGAATCCACGGCCCACAACGATCGGATCAGCAACAACACCCACTGGCATCGTGATCACCGCGCAAGACCCACTCCAGCACCGTTTGCTCTGGCCGGTTTGTGGCGTCCGCCCCTACTCCGCGATCGATCGGCCGGCCTGACCGCCAGAGGCCAGCACCGGGGTGTTCGCAGCCTCCAGAGCCGCAGCCTCCGGGGATGGGTCCCACCACTCACGCCGCAGGCGCCGGTAGAGCATCTCGGGATCACGGTATTGCCGCGGCAAGCTCAGGTGCAGCCGCATCAGGTGCTGCCAGCACACGGTTCGCTGCACCGTGCTGAGGGAGGCGCCACCACGCACCAACATCCGCAGGGCCTTGCAATAGAGGGGAAAGCCGGCTTCCAGCTCGCCGATCTGGAGTCCTGGTGCCGCTGAACTGACGGCCATGGTGATCACGTGCTGGGCGCGTGGGCTCATGCTGCTGCGCGAACGGCAGCTTGGTTTGTATTCCCTGACGCCACTGCCGCGTCGGGTGGCGCACAGACCGCCGGTGCGGTTGTGGCATAACGGAGCAGTTGCAAGCTGGAGAGCAGCACCACCGAATCCATGTTCCGTTTTCTGCTCAACCTGCTCTGGTTCCTGCTGGGGGGCTTCGTGATGGGCCTGGGCTGGTGGCTGGCGGGCTTGGTGGCCGCCATCACGATCGTTGGCATCCCCTGGGCCAGGGCCTGCGTTGTGATCGGGAACTTCTCCTTCTGGCCGTTTGGCTACGAGGCCGTCAGCCGCAGGGAACTCACCGGGCGGATGGATTGGGGCACCGGCCCACTCGGCCTGATCGGCAACGTGATCTGGTTTGTTCTGGCCGGCTGGTGGCTGGCGATCGGCCACCTCACCTCCGCGGTGGCCTGTTTCGTCACCATCATCGGCATCCCCTTTGGGATCCAACACATCAAGCTGGCCCTGATCGCCCTGGCACCGATCGGCCTGCAGGTGGTGCCGGTTCGGCGCTGAGCCCATCGGAACCGCCGCGTCTGTGGCCGCGGCCAAGGTGAACGAGAATCGGCCCCATGGACCTCAACGCCGACCTCCACCAGCGCGCGGTGCTCGACAGCAAAGCTCTGGCCTGGAGTCCCTCCCCGATGGCCGGCGTGGAACGGCGCCTGCTGGATCGCCGCGGTGAAGAAGTGGCCCGTGCCACCTCGATCGTGCGCTATGCCCCGGGCAGCCACTTTGCGCGCCACAGCCATGGCGGCGGCGAAGAGATCCTGGTGCTGGAGGGCACCTTCTCCGACGAGCCCGGCAGCTATCCAGCCGGCACCTACCTGCGCAATCCCGCCGGCTCCAGCCACGCGCCCTTCAGCGAGGAGGGCTGCACGATCCTGGTGAAGCTGCAGCAGATGCATGCGGCAGACCAACAGCAGCTGGTGATCGACACCCACAACCGCACCTGGCTACCGGGGCTGGTGCGCGGGCTGGAGGTGCTGCCCTTGCACGCCTTCGGCTCGGAGCACGTGGCCCTGGTGCGCTGGGCGCCGGGCACGGTGTTTCAGCCCCACGGCCATCCCGGCGGTGAAGAGATCCTGGTGCTCGATGGCGTGTTCCAGGACGAACACGGCACCTATCCGGCCGGCTGCTGGCTGCGCAATCCGCCCGGCAGTGTGCACAGGCCCTGGAGTGACACCGGCTGCACAATCTGGGTGAAAACAGGCCATCTGCCGAGCACCACCACAGTGAGTTGTGAGCAGCTGCGCAACACTTGAGGCAGCCACCCGCCACCGCCCATACCCTGAGCGCAGTTGCCCTGATCCGATGAAGCGCCTGCTGCTCCTTGCCCTCACCGCAGCAACACTGCTGATTGGCACCAGCGCCAGCGCCTGCGAGAAGCACCTGAACGGGCATCAGAACGGTTCAGACACCAACCTGGAAGGCAGCAAGAAGTAGACAGCAAGCGCCCACCAAACGCCCACCGGAGATGATCAGGGCAGGCGCTGTGCTGGCCACGCCGTTGGCTTTGGTGCTGCTTGGATCCTGCGGAACACAACCGCCGCAAGCGCAGCGGGGTGCCTGCCTCAACGGCGGATCGTCCTGCGCCGCCGCGGCTGCACCTGCTGGGATGCGCCAGGTGCTCAAGGGACACCGAATTGTGGGGGCTGAATGGATGGAGAAAACCAACAGGGAATCAGGGGTGCCAGACATCGGCATCAGAGCCCAGTGGGAAGCCTTCACCGAACGACGCTGACCGGTGAGGCAGCGCTGAACAGCCAGACCAACCAATCGAACCCGACCGAGACCAGGCCGGATGCGGGATCAGCGCCGTCGGCAGCCGGTCAGTCCTCAGGCTCCGGGGTGAGGGGCGGCAGCCTCCGTTCCACCTGCAGAAACACCAGCCAGGCCACGGCTGCGCTGACGCCACCGGTCCAGTCGCTGCGCAGCAGTTCCACGATCGATACCGTGCTGGCGCCGATGCGCAGGCCGCGCAGCAGGAAGCGGCCGAGCTTTTCCAAGTTCAGGGGCATGGTCAGGGCAGCGCCGCTGGCACAGCCAGCTGCAACCAGGCTGGCAGAGACCCCTTGATCAAGAGGCTCAAGCAGCACAACGGGGCCGGGCGAAACCCGATGGCGCCGCAAACGCTGAAGCAGATCGCGAACCTCCCTGCGGGCTACCGACAACCGCCCAGACACACCACCCCTTACACCACCACAAATTGCTTGCTGGCCTGGGTCTTGCCGGGATCCCACGGGACGCCCGCAAAGCAATAGACCCACTGCAGTGCAGCGGGTCTGAGGCTCTCTTGGGACATCGGGGGAACCCTTGGGAATCCCCGTTTTCGGCTCGGAAACGGAGAGGGTGTCCGTCCGAATAGGCGCCTAGTTAGTCCAGGCAGGTCACCTTGGAGAGGGTGGTGCAAGATACCAACAACACATCCAACAACGCAGACACCGCCAAATGAGCGGCATATCAGTTCTGTGCGTTCAGGCGATGAGGGGGTTGGAAAACGACTTCACCGCCGTTTCGACTTCAGGATGCCTCACCCTCCCTCGGGACACCACCCCACCGTCACCTCCCGCCGAGCGATCCACTGCGAACACCTCCGCGTCAGGTGCTCGCCTTGAGGGATCAGGCGCTGGTGAATCGGACAGGTCAGCACCGTGACGCACTGGTTCCCGACCTCATAGCGGAAGTGTTGGCAGGTCAGACAGACGGCGCCAGAGCGTGAGGGGCGCAGAACATCCACATCGAGGTAGTCCCACTCCTCGGCAGGGGCAGCAGAGCGAACAGCGGTCATCACCAGTCGGCAAGTGCGCCTGTACTAGTCGCACTGACGGGTTGAGGTCAAGTGGTGCCACTGGGCGCTGCCCATGGTGCAACCCTCATTGCAGCGGCACTATGGGCAGGGATTGATGCTGCGTTGCTGGTGCCCGCAACTGCCACCACCTTCAACACGCAGAACCTGCGTGGGCAGACCCTGCTGTTCCGCTGCCTGGAGACGGGGTTCGTCACGACCGCTCCTGCTCTGACTCGCTACCAGCAGGGGCGGGGCATAGACCCCTCAAGGCGGGAATTGATCGGGAATCGTCCTGCCAACTGGATCCGAGAGGCACCCACAACGGTCTGTGAGCACTGCGGAATGGCGATCAAGGGAATCCCTGGGGGATGCGGCAGCACCAACAGTCCAAGCGGTGCCAGAAGGCGCAGAGAATGCCCTGATGCACAACCCTCTCTGGATGCTGGTGCCCTGGGCAGTCTTCGCCCTTGCCGCTGGGGTCAAGTTCTGGCGACTCACCACGGTGTTTCGCAAGAACCTGGGCGGCACCCCAACCAAGACCGAACGCTTCAGGCAGTCGCTGGAACAGATTTGGCAGAAGGATCAGCAGGCGGTGTGATGGGTAAATGAGCACCCCCGAAGCGATTGAAGCGGAACGAGACAGGCGCTCAGCGATGTGGGAGGCGGTTCAGCGCATCCAGCAAGAACGCCCTCTGACTGCAGATGAGGTTCGCGAAATTGGTTGCTATGACGTGGACCCCGGAAGTCGGTCCAGGGTGAATGAGAGTCCTCAGCCGGCCAGACTGGGCCGGGGACTCGACCATGAAACGCACCAGGCACACGGCGGAGCAAATCATCCGCAAGCTCAAGACCGCCGAGCAGCTGATCGCCCAAGGCAAGACCGTCGTCGAGGTCTGCCGTGTCATCGAGGTGACGCAGCCGACCTACCACCGCTGGCGGCAGCA
>RGNC01000126.1 GCA_010029175.1 Synechococcaceae bacterium WB8_1B_136
CGCCTGCCGCTGCTGGAAAAGGCGGTGCAGACCGCCCTCGGCAGCCCCCGCCAGGTGGTGCTGGAAAGCTCCGCAGGCCCCGCCCCCACCGGCGGCACGCTCCCCGCAGCGCCGCCTCAGGTGCCGCCAGCACCAGCAGCGCCGCCGGTCCCAACGGAACCGGTCGCACCGATCACAGCGGTCGCCGCGCCGACATCCATAGCGGCCGCCGCCACCAACACACCTGCCACCCGCGAACCCGCCGGCGATGAACCCGCCGCTGGCGAGCCCAGCGGGGAGGTGCTCACGACGCCCACGCTGACGCTGGCACCCCAACCGGAGCTGATCGATGAGAAGGCCCGGCGCCTGGCTGATTTCTTCAACGGCGAGGTGGTGCAGCTCGATGGACCCATTCCCGACGGGGAGTCGGGAGAGACGGCCGCATGAACGGAACTGGGATCGATCCAGTGCTCAGTTCTGATCAAGTGCTCTGTTCTCAGGAGGTCTGGGTGGTGAGATCAACCTCCTCAGGCTCGGCCTCCAGGCCATCCCCATCCCCCACATGCAAGGTCTTGGCCCAGACCAGACGCTTGGGCAGCAGGGCCATCCGGACCGTGGTGTAAGGGATCACCACAAACCAATGGCCCAGGTAGACGATGCCGAGGGCCAGGTTGAGGGGATGCATGGCCGGCAGGGAGGGGCCTTCACTGGGCCGCCGGCAGCCGGCCAGGATGGCCCCGCCGGACAGACCGAAGGCCACGATGGAGAGGGGCCAGATCGCCGGCGCGGTGCGGCTGATCGCAGCCCCGAGCAGGTCAGCCACAGCCATCACCGGCAGCACATACTGCAGCAGGAAGAAACAGCTGAGATCGAGCTTCTGGCCGGCGGAGAGGCCCGGGCCGGTGAGGCCGGGCCAGTAGTCGAAGAAACGCTGCAGGCCCCCCTCCGCCCAGCGCTGGCGCTGGCGCCACAGGGCCGGCAATGCCTTGACGGCCTCCTCCTGCACCGGCGGATTCCACAGGATGCCGACGGCTTCACCGCGCACCAGCAGGCGGAAGCTCAGGTCGAGATCGTCGGTGACGGTGGCCTCATTGAAGCCGTCACAGGCCAGCACCACGTCGCGGCGCAGCAGTTGCCCGTTGCCGCGCAGCTCCACCACGCCGCCCGAGCTCAGCCGGCCCTGCTGAATCACGGCATCGAGCGCCATTTCCATGGCCTGGGCACGGGTGAGCAGGTTCGCCTCGGCGTTCACCACCGCCTTGCGCAGCTGAACGGCGCCCCAGCCGCCCTGCTCGGCGTAGGGCACCAGCCGCTCGAGCACATCCGGCTGCAGCTCGGCGTCGGCATCGAGAACCATCAGCCAGCGGCCCTGGAGCTGCGGCAGCACGGTGTTCAGCGCGCCGGACTTGCCACCGCCCGCCTGGCGACTGCGGCGCACCACCTGGAGCTGGGGATGACGCTGCTGCAGCTGGGCCAGCAGCTCGGGGGTGCGATCCTCGCTGCCATCGTCCACAACCCAGAAGCGCAGCAGGCCGTCCGGGTAGCGCACCCGGGCCAGCCGCTCCACCAGGCGCCCGATCACCGCCTCCTCATCGCGGGCCGCCACCACCAGATCCACCGGGGGCCACTGCGGCAGATCCCCGCCGGCTTGGGCATCCTCAGACAACACAGGCGCCGTGCGCCCCAGGGGCAGAAACACACTGCGCAGGGCGTAGCTGCCCAGCAGCAGGGTGAGGGCAACGGCCGGGTAGAGGCGCTCGGCCGGTGGCAGCCAATGGGGCGCCATCCCCGCCGCCGTGCAGCAAAGCAGGAACAGGGCTGCCGGGATGCGGCGGGCTCCTGAGGCTGTGCCGCCGGCGCTCATGGCAGTCCCAAGGGTGACAGGACTCTAAAGGCCCCTCTCCGCAGAGCCGGCAGCCGGCCCGCCGAACCTCAGCCCCGGCAAGGGCGCCAGCGTCGTACCCGGGTAGTAGTGGTCGAGAATCCGCTCCACTGGCCATTCGCGTCGAGCCAGGTCCATGGCTCCTGCCTGGGACAGCCCGGCTCCGTGGCCGAAACCACCCCCGTCGAAGCGCCAGACACCGGGGCCCTCCGGCGTGACCGTGAACAGGGTGCTGGGCAGTTGGCGCAGGGTGCGGCGGATGGCATCGCGGCGCAACACCAGCTCGCCCTTGCTGCCTCGAACAGCCAGGGCCACGGCCCTGCCGCTGGCGCCCCGCTCCAGCACGACCAGCTGGCGCGGCTCCCCCACCTGGCTGGCTGCGGCTCCGAGGGCGCGACGCAGCTGGAGCCGATCCAGGCGACGCTGCCAGCGGTAGCGCGGGTGATCCGCGCCATAGCCCTGGCCGCCGACGCGGAGCAGGGAGCCCACGGCGTCCGCCGAGGCCAGCGGCACGGGGTGGGCAGCCGTGAAGGGCGGCGGCCCGTCGGCAAACGCCCGCAGATAAGGCAGGGGATCGCCCCCCCAGGCCTCCTCGAAGCCGGCCGCCATGCCGCCGTTGCTGGCGTGATACACCGCATGGATCGGCCGCTGCCGCCAACTGAGCACCCGGCCGGCTGTGGCCTCGATGGCACGGCGCACAGGGGCGCTGGCCTGACGGGGATCGCCATACACCTGGCACTGGGTGTCGGCGCAGAGGTGATAGCCATCTGCCGCGAAGCGATGCTGGTTGCTCACGGCCCAGGTGCGGGCCAGCACCGCCTGGGCCGCCAGGGCAGCGGCGGGAGCGCCGACGCCGATCTCGTGGGGCACCACGCCCAGCAGATAGCGCTCCAGGGGCACCTGCTCCACCAGGGTCCAGGTGCCGTAGGCATCAGCCTGCAACCGCAGCGGCCCGGCATACACCCCGCCCTGCCAGCGCAGGCCACTCGGCGCCCGCAACCGCAGCGGCCCCTCCAGGGGAAGCAGGCCCTGGGGGCCCTCAAGCTGAAGCCCAAGGCGCTGCCGGTGCTGCAGCGCAACAACGCGCCCCTGGTAGCCCGGTGGGGCCGCTGCTTCCGGCCCGGCCCAGACCTCCCAATCGGCTGGATGGGCGATCACGCCCTTCACCCCCTGGCGTCGCCAGGCGGTTGCCGCCAACTCCGCCGTCTCGAAACTGGGAAACGGCCCCAGCACCCGACGGCGGATGCTGAGCGGCTCAGCCAGCGCCTCGGCCCGCCAGCGCAGGCTGAAGCGGCTTGCGGTGAAGCGGCGCCCCTTGGCGTCCTCCAGCTCCATCGGCTCACCGGCACTCTCCAGCAGCAGCGGTGGGGCCTTCTCAACCCCCGCCAGGGAACCGGGACCCAGGCGAGGGGCCAGGGCCACCCACAGCACCGGCCTGTCCGCCTGCACCACAGGCGCCGGCGGCACGGGCCAACCCATGGGTGCCGCCGCGGAACGGCACCCCAGCAGCGGCCAGGCAGCGATCAGAACCGCGGTGGTGAGCCCGCGGGCCAGGGGCCAGC
Source organism: Synechococcaceae bacterium WB8_1B_136 (assembly GCA_010029175.1). Taxonomy (GTDB): domain Bacteria; phylum Cyanobacteriota; class Cyanobacteriia; order PCC-6307; family Cyanobiaceae; genus Vulcanococcus. The sequence goes on from RGNC01000126.1 coordinate 3,424, forward strand.
TGCGCTGGGGGAAAGCAAGGCTGGCACTGGCTTTCGGCAACCAGGGCAGGGGCATCATGGCGAACCCGGGCACAGACCTGACCCTAGGGGGAGTTGGCGGAAGGCACTCCCACGGCGTACCCTCATTGTTTGTGCCAGAGCGCGTAGACATGCCGAAGCTCAAGACCCGCAAAGCAGCCGCCAAGCGGTTCAAAGCCACCGGCAGCGGGAAGTTCATGCGCCGCCACGCTTTCCGCAACCACCTGCTCGACCACAAGAGCCCGAAGCGCAAGCGCCACCTCGGCACCATGGCCGTGGTTGACGAGCGCGACGCCGACAACGTGCGCGCGATGCTCCCCTACAGCTGATCGCCCGGCCTCACCGCAGTTTCAACCCTTTCTGAGAACCATTCATGGCCCGCGTTAAGAGGGGCAACGTCGCCCGCAAACGCCGCAACAAGATCCTGCGCCTGGCGCGCGGCTTCCGCGGCGGCAACGGCTCGCTGTTCCGCACTGCCAACCAGCGGGTGATGAAGGCCCTCTGCAATGCCTACCGCGACCGCCGCCGCCGCAAGCGCGACTTCCGCCGCCTCTGGATCGCCCGCATCAACGCCGCCGCTCGTCTGAATGGACTGAGCTACAGCCGTCTGATCGGCGGCCTCAAAAAGGCCGAAGTGCAACTCAACCGCAAGATGCTGGCCCAGCTCGCCGTGATCGACCCCGCCAGCTTCACCACCGTGGTGAGCACCGCCAAGGGTTGAGCACTGGCAAGGTAGGTCCATGGATCTCTCGCTTCCCCAGGCCTACCTGATCGGTCTGATTGTTCTGCTGGGCAGCGCCGCCGTGCTGGTGGGCCGCCAGATCCTGCGGGTCCGCAGCGATGAGGTGGCCTTGGCGCGGCTTGAGTCCCGCGGCAAGGATCAGCCCCAGAGCTCAGCGGACCTCTACGAACTGGCCTCCGTACAGCTGCGCAAGCGGCTTTACGGCCAGGCCGTTGAAAATCTCAAGCTGGCCGCCAAGCGCTCAGCCAACGAGCCGGCTGAGGCGCAGGCCCTGATTGAAAATGCCCTCGGCTTCGCCCTGGCTGCCCAGAGCAACTTCAACGCCGCCATCAAGCACTATCGGGCGGCCCTGAAGGCCAAGGCGGATTATCCGGTGGCCTTGAACAACCTGGCCTTCGCCCTGGAAAAGCAGCAGAAGCCCGACGAAGCCAAGGCCACCTACGAGAAGGTGCTTGAGCTGGACGCATCCAACCGCACGGCTCGCAAGCGGCTCAAGCGGCTGGAACGCACAGCCGCCTGAGCCAACCCAGATTCACCAGAACCGGCTCACCAGAGACCGCGAACCGCTGATCCACGGCTGGGGGCAGAGGCCACCACTGGATCCAGCACCAACTGCCCGCCCTGGTTGGTGAGTCGGGGTGCCGTCCAGCCGCTGAGGCTGAAGGCCTGCAACCCGAGGAATTGTCCGCCATCCTCCAGCTGCGCAGCCTGGTTCTGGCCAAGCAGCAGCAGATCCAGCTGATCCGACTTGGCATTGAGATTCCCCTGGACCGGAATCGTGACCGACCCGACGGTCATGGCTCCGCGCACATCGACCATCTGGCCCATGGCGATGGCCGAAGCCAGCTTCAACTGCACGGTGACCGGAGAGCCGCCCGCGAAGGGCTGATAGGTGCCACTCCAGTCGCGGGGCAGTTGCTGGGCCAGCTCTGCCGCCCGGGCCACCGGATCAAAGGTTTCCACGGCGGGCAGCTCCCCCAGGAACTGGGAGGCCGAAGCCGAGGAGGCAGGCCCCGCAGGCGGGGTGTAGGGCACGTAGCTCCCCACCGGCAGGGGATTGGCGGCCAGCAGCAACGGAATCACAACCAAATCAAGCGCTGGCGACAGGCTAGGGGCAGGCCGGCCCTCCAGCACGACCACGCGGTACGTTCGCTTCATGGCCTCCCGCAGCCCGAACGCCGCCGTGCCGAGCAACGCCCCCGCAACGAGCGCCCCCACCCGGAAGGATCCGCTTGTGATCGGCGGGCGCGCCTTCCACAGCCGCCTGATGACCGGCACCGGCAAGTACCCCAGCCTGACGGCGATGCAGGCCAGCTTGGAGAGCAGTGGCTGCGACATCGTGACCGTGGCGGTGCGACGGGTGCAGACCGCCGCGGCCGGCCACGAGGGGCTGATGGAAGCCATTGATTGGCAGCGGATCTGGATGCTGCCCAACACCGCAGGCTGCGCCACCGCCGAGGAGGCCATCCGGGTGGCCCGACTGGGCCGCGAGCTGGCCAAGCTGGCGGGCCAGGAGGACAACAGCTTCGTGAAGCTGGAGGTGATCCCCGACTCGCGGCACCTGCTGCCGGATCCGATCGGCACCCTGCAGGCGGCGGAACAGCTGGTGAAGGAGGGCTTCACGGTGCTGCCCTACATCAACGCCGACCCACTGCTGGCCAGGCACCTGGAGGAGGCGGGCTGCGCCACGGTGATGCCCCTGGGCTCCCCGATCGGCTCGGGCCAGGGCATCCGCAACGCCGCCAACATCGCCCTGATCATCGAGAACGCCACCGTGCCGGTGGTAGTGGACGCGGGGATCGGCGTGCCCAGCGAGGCTGCCCAGGCCATGGAAATGGGAGCCGATGCCCTGCTGATCAACAGCGCCATCGCCCTGGCAGGCGATCCAGCGGCCATGGCCCGGGCCATGG
>RGNC01000127.1 GCA_010029175.1 Synechococcaceae bacterium WB8_1B_136
CTGGAGGCCCTGCGGCTGCGGCCGGCCCTTTTGGGTTGGTTTCTGGAGCAGCGCGGCGGTTCAGCGGCCCTGATCGCCGCCAATGCCGAGCGGCTGGGGGTGCGGCCGGCGGGAATCCGCGAGGGGCGTGCCCCCGAGGCGCTGGAGGCTCTGCCCGATCCCGATCGGGTGCTGATCGGCGGCGGCGGCCGCGGGCGCGCGGCGGTGCTGGCGGCGGTGCTGCGGCGCCTGCGGCCGGGCGGGGTGGTGGTGATCCCCCTGGCCACCCTGGAGGCCCTGGCTGAGCTGCGGCCGCTGCTGGAGCAGGCCGGTTGCCGGGTGGCGGTGGCCCAGCATCAGGCCTGGCGCGGGGCTCCCCTGGCGGATGGCACCCGCCTGGCACCGCTCAATCCCGTGCTGGTGCTGCGGGGGGCCAGGGGTTGAGCAGCGTGAGGCCGAGGGCCTCAAAGTCGCGGCTGTTGCGGGTGGCGAGCGAGGCCTGATGGGCCAGGCAGATGGCGGCGATCACGGCATCGGCACACGCCATCGGGCGGCCCAGCCGTTCCCGGCGAGCGAGCAGTTCGCCGTACCAATGGGCTGCGTCGCTGTCGAACGGCAGCACGCGGCCTGGGAACAGACTGCGTCGCAGGGCGTCCCAGCTGGTCTGGAGGTCGGTGCGGCGCTGTCCCTCGGGCAGCCGTGCCAGGCCATGCAGGAGTTCGGCCAGCACGTTGGTGTCGAGAACGATCACGCGGGTTCAGCGGCTCAGGCTGGTGGCTGGCTGAAGGTCGCCGCTTCGGCCAACGATGCACGCTGGGGCAATTCGAGATCCACACCGCCAAGCGGTGCGAAGTGCAGATGAATGCGGGTGCCGAGGCCAGGCGTCTCTGCCGCAGAACCGGCTTCGTTGTTGACCGTCTCCCCCAGAATCGCGCGGGCCTCCTCTTCCATGGAGCGCCCGTGCCTGGCGGCCCTCAGGCGCAGCTGGCGCTTGACCTGTTCATCGAGGTTGCGGATGGTCAGTGTGGCCATGACAACCCCCGCATCGCTGGCGTTGACAGCAACGCTAGCGAGGGGTCTGGGGTGTGGCTGGAGGCTTGGCGATCAGGGCCTGGATTCGGGCTGCCGATCCCACCGAGAGTCCGAGTCGGGCGGCTTCACCCGCCGCCAGTTCCACCACGCCATCGGCCGGTTCATCGGGCCCGTAGCTGCGGCAGGGCAGCCGTGGGCAGGGGGTGGCATTGGCTTCGATGGCGATCACCCGGCCGTTGCGCAGGAACAACATGTCGAGCGGGGCCGGGGTGCGATGCATCCAGAACTTCAGCGGTTGCGGCTGGGGGTAGGGAAACCACATGCCCCGCAGGGGTGCCAGGGGCGGCCGGCCCATCAGGCCCCAGGTCTGCTGCTGGTTGGTGCGGGCCACCTCCAGTTGGATGCAGGCTTGCTTGGAGGCTTTGGGGGCCCCGGCGCCGGTCTCCAGGCACCACTGGGCCTCGATCGGCAACACCTGGGGCGGAGCCGTGGCTGGGGTGCTGGGCAGGGGCATCGGATCGGGAGCGAGGGTTGAGCTTGAGGGTTGGGCTTGAGGCTTGAGCTTCAGGTGGGCGGCCTTAGCTGGGGTGGTCCATCACTGAGGCAGTAGCCCTGCCCCCGCACGGTGTGGATCAGTCGCCGCTCCCCCTGCTCCTCCAGCTTCTGGCGCAGGTAGCGCACGTACACCTCGATCACATTGCTGGCGGCGCCCTGCTGGTCGTGCCACACCTGCTGCAGGATCCGCTCGCGGCTCAGCACTTCGCCACGGTGTTGGATCAGCAGCAGCAGCAGGGCATATTCCCGGGCTGTGAGGGCCAGTTGGCGCTGGCCGCGGCGCACCTCATGGCGGCTGGGCACCACCGTGAGATCCGCCAGGCTGAGGCGGTCGCTGGGGGGCTGGGCCTTGCTGAGCAGCTTGCGGTGCAGCCGCAGCCGCAGCAGCAGATCACTGGCTCCGGCCGATGACAGCCAGAAATCCGCTGCCCCCGAGCGCAGCAGCCGGGAGCGGGCGGCAACGCTGTCGTGGCCCAGATCCAGCAGCAGGGGTACCCCTGGCAGGGCCCGCTGCAGATCGGCCACGCGATCCGCCAGCTCCGCCCCCAGCACCGCCAGCTGGCAGCCCTGCCAGCTGCTGGCATCGCCTGGATCCCCCAGCCGGCAGGCATAGCCGGAGGCCTCCAGCCGCGGGGCCAGGGCGGTGGCCTGTTCCCCCAGCAGCAGCACCAGCGCTTCGCTGCTCATGGCGCGCCGCCATTGCCGGGCTTGGCCACATGGGGCAGGCCCCAGCCCAGCTTGTTGCGCAGCACCTGGAAAAACTCATGATCCGCCAGGCGCACGAAGCGCACCGGGTGCTCGCTGCGGCGGATCAACACCCGGTCTTCGGGCCACACGTAGCAGCCGGCGCTGCCATCCACCACCATCATCAGCCGCTCCGGCGTGGCGGGAAACACCGTCACCGGCTCCCGGTCGCTGAACACCAGGGCCCGCGAGGCCAGGGAGTGGGGCGCGATCGGGGTGAGCTGCAGCACCGGGCAATCGGGGGTGATCACGGGGCCGCCGGCGCTGAGGGCGTAGGCGGTGGAGCCCGTCGGGGTGGCGAGGATCACACCGTCGGCGGCGATGTCCACGGGGGCGTGGCGGCCGATGGCGATCTCGAAATGGCACATCGAGGTGAGTGGCTCGCGGTGTAGGGCCATTTCGTTGAGGCACAGCACCTCCCAGCGCCGCTGCTCACCGCGCATCACGCTCACCACCAGCATGGTGCGCTCCTCCACCGTCCACTGGCCGCTGATCACCTGCTCCAGCGCCTCATCCAGCTTGGGCAGGTAGGTCTCGGCCAGGAAGCCCAGGTGACCGGTGTTGATGGTGAGGATCGGCACGTCGATCGGCGCCGTCTGGCGGGCGGCCGAGAGCACCGTGCCGTCGCCCCCCAGCACCACCGCCAGCTTCATGCCCCGCTTGAAGTTCGCCGGCACGCAGGCGTTGTGCCCCAAGGTGCGCAGGTGCTGATCGGGATTGGCAAAGCCCACCATGCCGCCGGCACTGCTGGCCCGCAGCACCTCGAAGCCGGCCTCTCGAAAGCGGGTCTCGATGGCATCGGCGGTGGCCAGGGCCAGGTCCTTGCCGTCGTTGACGATCAGTCCGACACGGGGCACCGATCGTGGGCGAGGGGCAGCAGGAGTTTATGAGGGCCCCGAACAGCCTGGCGCCCAGGCCTCAGAACTGCTCAAGGAAGCGCAGATCGCTGGTGAACAGGCGACGGATGTCGTCGATGCCGTGGCGCACCATGCAGAAGCGCTCCACGCCCAGGCCGGCGGCGAAGCCGCTCCAGCGCTCCGGATCGAGGCCGAGGCCCTCCAGCACGGCCGGATCCACCATGCCGCAGCCCATCACCTCCAGCCAGCGGCCGCGCCATTGCACATCCACTTCGGCGCTGGGCTCGGTGAAGGGGAAGTAGCTGGCCCGGAACCGCACCGGCAGGTCGCCGAAGAACTGCTGCAGGAAGGCCGTCACCGTGCCGCGCAGGTGGCTGAAATCCAGGCCCTCATCAATGGCCAGCACCTCCACCTGGTGGAACACCGGCGAGTGGGTGGCATCCACGGCGTCGCGGCGATACACCCGGCCGGGGGCCACGATGCGCACCGGCGGCGGGTTGTTCTCCAGGTGGCGGATCTGCACCGGTGAGGTGTGGGTGCGCAGCAGCTCGTGATCCGACAGATAAAAGGTGTCCTGCATGTCCCGGGCCGGGTGATGGGGCGGGATGTTCAGGGCGGTGAAGTTGTAGTAGTCGCTCTCGATCTCGGGGCCTTCCTCCACCCGGTAGCCCAGCCCCGCGAAGATGTCCACGATCTCCTCGATCGTGCTGATCAGGGGGTGGCGGTGGCCCACCGGGATCGCCGTGGCCGGCATGGTCACATCCAGGGTTTCGGCGGCGATGCGCGCGGCCATGGCCGCCCCTTTCACCGCCGCCAGCCGCTCGGCCAGCAGGCCCTGCACCTGCTCCTTGAGCACATTGGCCCGCTGGCCCACCAGCGGCCGCTCCTCGCCGGGCAGTTTGCCCATGGCCCCCAGCACGCCCGAGAGCTTGCCCTTCTTGCCCAGCAGCCCCACCCGCAGCTCCTCCAGCTCAGAGGCGGTGGCGGCGGCGGCGATGGCGGCGGCGGCCTGGGCCTCCAACTGCTCCAGCTGTTCGGTGAGCTGCTGCAGGCTGACGGTGGCGCTCACGGCTGGGCTACGGCGACTGCCGACTGTAGGCAGCGGCGCCCCGCAGGCCCGGGGCCGCCTTAGCTTGCGGCCAGAGCTCCCGGCGCCATGGATCCCCTGCGCATCCTGATCAGCAACGACGACGGGGTGTTCGCCGACGGCATCCGCAGCCTGGCGGCGGAGGCGGCGCGGCGGGGCCATCAGGTTACGGTGGTGTGCCCTGATCAGGAGCGCTCCGCCACCGGCCATGGCCTCACCCTGCAGACCCCCCTGCGGGCCGAGCGGGCCGATGAGCTGTTTGCCGAGGGGGTCACGGCCTGGGCCTGCAGCGGCACCCCCTCCGACTGCGTGAAGCTGGCCCTGTTCGCCCTGCTGGAGCAGTGGCCCGACCTGGTGCTCTCCGGCATCAACCATGGCCCCAACCTGGGCACCGACGTGCTCTATTCCGGCACCGTGAGTGCCGCCATGGAGGGCACGATCGAGGGGTTGCCGGCCCTGGCGGTGAGCAGCGCTGATTTCCAGTGGCGCCACTTCCAGCCCGCCGCCAGCCTGGCCCTGGATGTGGCCGAGCGCCTGTTGCGGGAGGGCTGGCCCGCAGGCGCGCTGCTCAACCTCAACGTGCCGCCCCTGCCGGCGGAGGCCATGGGCCCGCTGCGCTGGTGCCGCACGGCGGTGCGCCGTTACACCGACCAGTTCGATCGGCGCGTCGATCCCCGCGGCCGCACCTATTACTGGCTGGCCGGAGAGGTGGCCAACGACCTGGAGGCCGAGGTGTCCGGTCCAGCGGACTGGCCCACCGACGTGGCCCACGTGGGGGCTGGTGGCGCGGCCCTCACCCCGCTGCAGCCGGAGATCTTCTGGCGCGGCAGCTGCGCCGCTCTGCCCTCGCTCCCCTAGTTGGGCCGGTAGATCCGCTGCAGCAGCCAGAGGCTGATCCACAGCCCGATCAGGTGGGCGAACAGCACCTGGGTGTTGCTCAGCACCGAGAGCATCTCCAGCGAGGTGATCGGGTAGTTGGTGATGCGGCCCCCGGGGGTGGTCATGGCGCCGCCGAAGGCGAAACCCGCCTGCATCGAGGCCTGGAAGAACAGGCTGCCCGCCAGGCTCTGGTAGCCCACGGCGCCCAGGGTCAGCCCGATCAGATCCGCCAGCACCCCCCGCTTGATCAGCCGGGCGGTTTCGCCCTTGCTGGGCCGCACCGGGCTGGCCAGGGCCCGCCCGCAGCGAATGATCAGCCAGCTCTGCCAGAGGCACCACAGCAGGATGAAGAAGGCCAGGGTGGTGAGCGAGAGGCCGGGGCTGAGGCCCAGGGCCTTGTCGGCGCGAGCACCGATCTGGCCGCCGATGTTGTTGAACAGCAGCACCCCCAGCACCACCACCGCCAGCACCACCTGGGCCCAGAAGCGCACCCAGCCCACCCGGCGCAGGGCGGCGGAGATCAGCTGCAGATCGAGGCGGTCGGCCATGGAGGCGGGGCGGCGCTGCGGCGCGGAGTGATGCCCAAACCTGCCATGGGAGGATGCCGACGGCGAGGGCCAGGCAGGTTTTCGGGCCAGGTTTTGGGAGCGGTTCCTTCGGTGATTCCCCTGCGCAGTCCGGACGAGGCCCAGCGCCCCACGGCCATCGCCCTCGGCAGTTTCGATGGCCTGCACCAGGGCCACCGGCGGGTGATCGCCGCCATCACAGGGCCTGCAGCCACCCAGGGGCTGGTGCCCAGTGTGGTGAGTTTCTGGCCCCACCCCCGCGAGGTGCTGTTCGGTGAAACGCGCCTGCGGCTCGATCTTCCGGGCGAAAAGTTGCACCTGCTGGAGCCCCTGGGCATCCAGCAGCTGGTGCTGGTGCCCT
>RGNC01000128.1 GCA_010029175.1 Synechococcaceae bacterium WB8_1B_136
CAGCGGTGCATCCAGTGAGCGTTCCCGCCAGCGGCTGCGCAAACTCAGCCAGCGGGTCGACGACGCCTACAGCGAATGGCAGGCCACCCGGCAAGATCCTCAGCAGGGGGTCCGTGCCGCCCAGCTGCAGCAGCAGCTGCGATCACCGCGGGCCCCCGGAGGCCACGCCACAACCAAGCCATGACCGCCTACACCCTCGGCACCCTGCTCTACGAAGGCAAGGCCAAGCGGGTCTTCCAGACCGATCGCCCCGATCTGGTGGCGGTGGAGTACAAGGACGACGCCACGGCCTTCAATGCCCTCAAGAAGGCCCAGCTGGCGGGCAAGGGCGAGCTGAACTGCCAGATCTCCGCCCGCCTGTTCGAGCTGCTGGAGCGGGAGGGGATCCCCACCCACTACCGCGGCCTCCAGGACCGCCACTGGATGCTGGTGAAGCCGGTGCGGATCGTGCCGGTGGAGGTGGTGATCCGCAACATCGCCTTCGGGTCGCTGTGCAAGCAGATGCCGATCGGGCCCGGCACGCCCCTGGAGCCCCCACTCCTCGACCTCTACTACAAGGACGACGCCTTCGGTGATCCCCTGCTCACCGAGGCCCGCCTGGCCCGTCTGGGGCTGCTCACGGACGAGCAACGCGTGGAGCTGGAGCGTCTGGCCCACGCGGTGAATGGGGCGCTGCTGCGCTTCTTCGCCGACATCGGCCTGCAGCTGGTGGATTTCAAGATCGAGCTGGGCTTCACCGCCGACGGCCAGTTGGTGGTGGCTGATGAGATCAGTCCCGATACCTGCCGCCTCTGGGATCTGCAGGTGAGCGATGCCCGCGACCGCATCCTGGACAAGGATCGCTTCCGCCAGGACCTGGGCGGGGTTGTGGAGGCCTACGGGGAGGTTCTCAAACGGGTCCAAGGGGTCTGCCCCGAGCCCCGCATTTACGGGTAGGTTCGGCGGCATTTGCGGCCTGGCCGCTCCGTGATCTCTCCCATGGCTGGCACCCGCAACAGCTCGAACCGCGTTCTTCGGTTCCGTGGGTCGCTGGGATTGGCCGCTGCCCTTCCCCTGGCAGCAGCGTCGGTGCTGGCCCAGCCGGCCCTGGCGGCTCCGCCGGTGTCGAGCCAGACCGATAGCCCATCACCCAAACCATCGCCAAAGCCAGCGCCAACGGCGGCCCCCGCTCCTGAGGCCGCACCGGCGCCGGCCCCCGCACAGGCGGTTCCCGTTCCCGCCGCCAGCGAGCGCCCGACGGCGCCGGCCAAGGCCGAGCCCCGGGTGCTGATCAGCGAGGTGGTGGTGAAGGGCATCGAGGGCCACCCGGAGCGGGAGCGGCTGGAGCTGGCCGTCTACGACGCCATGGCCACCCGGCCCGGCACGCGGGTGACCCGCCCTGAGCTGCAGAACGATCTCTCGGCCATCTACGCCACCGGCTGGTTCTCGGATGTGCGCATCCAGCCCGTGGACAGCCCCCTGGGGGTGCAGCTGGTGGTCACCGTGGCGCCCAATCCGGTGCTCACCAAGGTGCAGCTCGATGGCGTTGGCGCCAAGACCAAGCTGCCGGCGAATCTGATCCCCGACACCTTCGCGGCCGATTACGGCAAGACCCTCAACCTCAACACCCTGCAGGCCCGGATCGCCGATCTGCAGAAGTGGTATGCCGATCAGGGCTACTCCCTGGCCCGGGTCACCGGTCCGAGCCGTGTGAGCCCGGAGGGGGTGGTGCAGCTGCAGGTGCGTGAGGGCACCGTGGCCGGGGTGGAGGTGCAGTTCCTCAACAAGGAGGGCGAGAGCACCAACGACAAGGGCCAGCCCTTCAAGGGCAAGTCGAAGCCCTGGGTGATCACCCGCGAGATTTCGGTGAAGGCCGGTGAAACCTTCAACCGCCGCCGGCTGGAAGAGGACATCAAGCGGCTCTACGGCACGGGCTTGTTCGGCGATGTGAAGGTCACCCTGCGGCCGGTGGCCGGCAATCCCGGCGAGGTGACCATCGTGCTGGGGGTGGTGGAGCAATCCACCGGCTCGCTCTCCGGCGGCCTGGGTTACAGCCAGAGCCAGGGCGTGTTCGGCCAGGTGCAGGTGCAGGACAGCAACCTGCTGGGCCGCGCCTGGGACCTGGCGCTCAACTTCACCTACGGCCAGTACGGCGGATTGGCGGACCTCTCGTTCACCGACCCCTGGATCAAGGGCGACAAGTACCGCACCGCCTTCCGGGCCCGGCTGTTCCTGAGCCGCGAGGTGCCGCAGATCTTCCAGAGCCAGAACAACGGCAGCATCTACACCGTTTCAGACGTTTCCAGCGGCTTCTACAACGCTCCATCCACCGCCATCGCCTATCAGAGCAACTCCACGGCCCAGGGCGGCCCCTACGGCTCTCCGGCAGCGGCGAAGGCCGCCAACCAGGCCCTGGGGGTGAACAACAACTGGTTCTCCCTCGATGGCAACTCCATCGCCATCCAGCGGGTGGGCGGCAACTTCCAGTTCGTGCGGCCCCTCAACGGCGGCGACCCCTTCAAGCGGGCCCCCTGGGCCGTGGTGGTTGGCCTCAATGCCCAGGAGGCCACGCCGATGAACTTCAGCGGTGCCTCCATGCCCTACGGCGTGAGCACCAACAACTTCAGCAACGGCCAGACCACGGTCAGCAACGTGATCTGTGTGGCCTACAACTGCCAGAACGGTGCCACCAGCAACCAGCTCGTCGGGGTGCGGGTGGCCGCCACGATGAACAACCTCAACGATCCCCGCAACCCCACCAAGGGCAACTTCCTCAGCCTGGGAACCGAGCAGTTCATCAGCGTGGGTCCGAATTCCCCCACCTTCAACCGGCTGCGGGCCAGCTACACCCACTACATCCCGGTGAACTGGCTGAAGGTGTACAAGGGCTGCCGTCCCAAGCCCGGCCAGACGGCCGATTGCAAGCAGGCCCTGGCGTTCCAGGCCTCCGTGGGCGGCAATGTGGGCAACCTGCCGGTGTATGAGGCCTTCTGCCTGGGGGGCTCCAACTCCGTTCGCGGCTACTACGACTGCGATCTGGGGGTGGGCAAGAGCTTCGGCGAGGCCACGATCGAATACCGCTTCCCGCTGTTCAGCATCATCAGCGGCGAGTTGTTCGTGGATGGCGGCAGCACCTTCGGCAGCCAGGCCAGCGTGACCGGCAACCCCGGCGGCCTGCTGTTGAAGCCGGGCCAGGGCTTCTCGGTGGGTACCGGTGTGATTGTGACCACCCCCGTGGGTCCCCTGCGCCTGGAGGTGGCCAGCCAGGACTTCACCGGCGACTGGCGCTTCAACCTGGGTGTGGGTTGGAAGTTCTGAGGAGAGACCCGTGAGCCTCTGGCCCAGCGACTATTCCCAGGCCTGGACCCTCGCGGCTGGCGTGGAACAACGGGGGGTGGGCCTGCACAGCGGGGCTGCGGCCCGGGTGCGGCTGGAGCCCAGCGATCAGCCCGGCTTTCGGCTGGGCTGGCTCGATGCCCCCGGCATCGAGCCGTTGGTCCTGGCCCCCCACCAGGTATGCGACACCCAGCTCTGCACCGCCCTGCAGCTGGACCAGCGGCGCCTGGCCACCGTGGAGCACTTGCTGGCGGCCCTGGCCGGTGTGGGCCTCACCGCCATCACGATCCTGGTGGAGGGCCATGAGATCCCCCTGCTGGATGGCTCGGCCCAGCCCTGGGTGGAGGCCATCGCCGCCGTGGGCCTGCAGGGGCTGGGCGATCGGCCCGCCGCGGTGCCCCTCGCCGCCCCGATCACGCTGCAGCAGGGGGTGAGCTTCGCCACGGCGCTGCCCAGCGATCGCCTGCGCCTGGCCGCGGCGATCGAGTTCCCCCAGCCGGCGATCGGCCGCCAGCTGTTCTCCCTGGAGCTCACCCCCCAGACCTTCGTGCAGGAGATCGCCCCCGCCCGCACCTTCGGCTTCAAGGACCAGGTGGATCAACTGCTTGCCGCAGGCCTGATCAAGGGCGGAGCCCTCGACAACGCCCTGGTGTGCGATGGCGACACCTGGCTGAACCCACCTCTGCGCTTTGCCGACGAACCGGTGCGCCATAAGCTCCTGGATCTGCTGGGGGATCTCGCCCTGGCGGGCCTGCCCCAGGCCCAGGTGTTCGCCTTCCGCGGCTCCCACGGCCTGCACACCGCCCTGGCGGCGGCTCTGGCGTCCCCACTTCGCCCCCTGCCCGTCTGACTCCCTTGACTGCCAACACCGCGCCATCGGGCACCAACCCCGTGCCCGTGCTCACCAGCGAGCAGATCCAGGGCCTGCTCCCCCATCGCTATCCCTTCGCCCTGGTGGATCGGGTGATCGAGCACGAACCCGGCAAGCGGGCCGTGGCGATCAAGAACGTCACCTTCAATGAGCCGCAGTTCCAGGGCCATTTCCCCGGGCGCCCGCTGATGCCCGGGGTGCTGATCGTGGAGGCCATGGCCCAGGTGGGCGGCCTGATCGTGACCCAGATGCCCGATCTGCCCAAGGGCCTGTTCGTGTTCGCCGGCATCGATGGCGTGCGCTTTCGCCGGCCGGTGGTGCCCGGCGATCAGCTGGTGATCAGCTGTGAACTGCTGAGCCTCAAGCGCAAACGCTTCGGCAAGGTGAGGGCGGAGGCCACCGTGGATGGCGAGCTGGTGTGTGCCGGTGAGCTGATGTTCTCCCTGGTGGACTGACAGTGGTCATGACCAGCCGTCCGGCCTCAGAAACCAGGATTCACCCCACGGCGGTGGTGGACCCCAGCGCCCAGATCGACGAGGGCGTGGAGATCGGTCCGTATGCCGTGATCGGCCCGGAGGTGTCGATCGGCGCCGGCAGTCGCATCGGCCCCCACGTGGTGCTGGATGGCCGCGTGCAGATGGGCCGCCGCAACCGCATCTTCCCTGGTGCCTGCATCGGCGCTGAACCCCAGGATCTCAAGTACAGCGGCGCCCCCACTGAGGTTGTGATCGGCGACGACAACGCGATCCGCGAGTGCGTCACGATCAACCGCGCCACCCATGAAGGTGAGCAGACCCGCATTGGCAACGGCAATCTGCTGATGGCCTACAGCCACCTGGGCCACAACTGCCTCCTGGGCGATCGGATCGTGATTGCCAACGGCGTGGCGGTGGCCGGCCATGTGGTGATCGGCGATCGGGCCGTGGTGGGTGGCGTGCTCGGCATCCACCAGTTCGTGCACATCGGCACCATGGCCATGGTGGGCGGCATGAGCCGCATCGACCGCGATGTGCCCCCCTACGCCATCGTGGAGGGGCACCCGGGCCGCCTGCGCGGCCTCAACCGCATCGGCATCAAGCGCAGCGGCCTGGCCGACCTCGATGGCGGCGTACAGGCCAAGCAGCTGCAGCAGGTGTGGGCCGAGCTCTACCGCGGCGAGGCCGTCCTCGCCGAAGCGCTGCAGCAGGTGCGGCAGCAGCAGCTTCACCCCCCCGCGGAAACCCTGGTCAGCTTCCTGGAGGCCTCCATCGGTCCGGGTCGTCGCGGCCCCCTGCCAGCCGGTCGTTCATGAGTCGGCTGTTGATCAGCACCGGCGAGGTGTCTGGTGATCTGCAGGGGGGGCTGCTGGTGCAGGCCCTGCATCAGGAGGCCGCAGCGCGGGGCCTCGACCTGGAGATCGTGGCCCTCGGCGGCCATCGCATGCAGCAGGCCGGCGCCACCCTGCTGGCCAACACGGCCCCGATGGGTGCCATTGGCCTGTGGGAGGCGATTCCCCTGATCCTGCCCACGCTGCGGGTGCAGCGCCGGGTGGATCGCTGGCTGCGGCGCACCCCACCGGATGGTGTGGTGTTGATCGACTACATGGGCGCCAATGTGGGCCTGGGCCTGAAGCTCAAGCGACGCCTGCCGCAGGTGCCGATCACCTACTACATCGCACCCCAGGAATGGGCGTTTCGCATCGGTGAGGGCAGCTCCACCCGCCTGATCGGCTTCACCGACAAGATCCTGGCGATCTTCCCCGAGGAAGCCCGGTTCTATGGCGCCCGGGGGGCGGATGTGACCTGGGTGGGGCATCCCCTGCTCGACACCCTGGTGAACCTGCCCAGCCGCGACGCGGCGCGGGCGGCCCTGGGGCTGCAGCCCCAG
>RGNC01000129.1 GCA_010029175.1 Synechococcaceae bacterium WB8_1B_136
CCGACTTCGGAGCTGTGCCGCTGCTGCTGCTCACGGCCGACCGTCCGGCGCGGCTCAAGCACTGCGGGGCCAATCAGACCGTGAATCAGGAGGCCTTCCTGGCCCCCAGTTGCCGCAGGGTGGTTGAGGCTGATCCCCGCGGCCTGGCGGCGATGGAGGCCTCGGCCCTGGCCGAACTGGCGGATCGCGCCTGGAACGGCTGCCTGCTGGCACCGCTGGGCCCGGTGCATCTCAATCTGCCGTTTGAAGAGCCGCTGCACGCCAGCCCGGCGGAGATCGCTGCCGTCAGGGCCCGACTGATCGCGAACGCGCCGGTGGCTCCCCTGCCCCCTGCCGGATCGCCCACAACTGTCGGGCCTGAGGTCTCCGCGGCAGCAGACGGCGCAGCCTGGGACGGCCTGGATCCCGATCGGCCCGGCGTGGTGGTGGCCGGGCCCTGGCGCGGAACGGCGGAGCAGCTGGCCGCCATGGCCGCCGCCCTCATGCGCCTGCAGCGCCGCACGGGCTGGCCCGTGCTGGCCGATGCCCTCTCCGGGCTGCGGGGCTGGCCGGGGCTGGAGCTGGTGCATGGCTACGACCTGCTGCTGGAGGCCCCCGGCGGCTGCCCCTCCGCCGAGCAGCTGCTCCGGCTGGGGTCGATGCCCGCCAGCCGCCGCCTGCAGCGGTGGTTGGCGGCCTGCTCTGGCCCGCAGCTGCTGATCAGCCATCGGGATCCCCGCAATCTCGACGCCAGCGGCACCGCCACCGCCCGCCGGGGCGAGGGGCTGGAGCCTTGGCTGGCCAAGCTTCCTGCCGCTGCCCTGGAGGCTGCTCCCGCAGGGGCCAGCCTGGAGCAGGCCCGCCGTTGGATCACCGCCGATCAGCAGCTGCAGGCGTTGCTGGATCAGGCCCTGCCCGCCCGGGGGGCGGCCACGGAACCCGCCCTGGCCAGGGCCCTGAGCCGCCTGTTGCCGCCTGGCATTCCCCTGATGCTGGCCAGCAGCAGCCCCGTGCGCGACTGGGAGAGTTTCGCGGCATCCGATGCCTGCCATCGCCCGGTGTTCGGCTTTCGCGGCGCCTCCGGCATCGATGGCACCCTCTCGATCGCCGCTGGTTTGGCCCGATCCTGCGGCCGGCTGGTGCTGCTCAGCGGAGATCTGGCCCTGCTCCATGACGCCAACGGCTGGCTGTGGCAGCAGCAGTTGCGCCAGCGCGGCGTTCAGCTCACGGTGGTGCTGGTGGAGAACGGTGGCGGCGGCATCTTCGAGCAGTTGCCGATTCGGTTGCCGCCGGCCGAGCCCACGCTGCTCGATTTCGAGCGCCTGTTCGCCATGCCCCAGGCCATCGACCACTGCGCACTGGCGGCCGCCCATGGCGTGCCCAGCCGCCGCCTCTCGCTGCTGGAGGATCTCGCCGCCGCCTTGGATTGGGCTGCGGCCGAGCCCATCGCCCTGGTGGAGGTGCGCACCGGGCGAGAGGGCGATGCGGCCTTGCGCCAGCAGCTGCGCCGCAGAATGGCCAGCGATCGCTGAGCTGGGTTGATGGCGTCTTCCATCCCGCAGGCCGCCTCCGTGCCGGATCCTGTGCAGTGGTTGCCCCAGGGCGCCTACGACGACATCCGTTTCGATCTCAGCGACGAGGGCATCGCCCGCATCACCATCAACCGGCCCCACAAGCGCAACGCCTTTCGCCCCAAAACGGTGATCGAGCTGTTCGACGCCTTCTCCCGGGTGCGCGACAACCCTGCCATCGGTGTGGTGCTGTTCACCGGGGCCGGCCCGGCCGCCGATGGGGGCTATGCCTTCTGTGCCGGCGGCGATCAGAGCGTGCGCGGCGATGGCGGCTACGTGGGCGACGACGGCCTGCCGCGCCTCAACGTGCTCGATCTGCAGCGGCTGATCCGCAGCCTCCCCAAGGTGGTGATCGCCCTGGTGGCCGGCTATGCCATCGGTGGCGGCCAGGTGCTGCACCTGCTGTGCGACCTCAGCCTGGCGGCCGACAACGCCGTGTTCGGCCAGACCGGGCCGCGGGTGGGCAGCTTCGATGGTGGCTTCGGTGCCAGCTACCTGGCCCGGCTGGTGGGCCAGCGCAAGGCCCGCGAGATCTGGTTCTTGTGCCGCCAGTACAACGCCCGCCAGGCCCTGGAGATGGGGTTGGTGAATGCGGTGGTGCCCCTGGAGCGCCTGGAGCTGGAGGGCATCCAATGGGCCCGCGAGGTGTTGGGCCACAGCCCCACGGCCATCCGCTGCCTCAAGGCGGCCTTCAATGCCGAAACCGACGGCATGGCGGGCCTGCAGGAGCTGGCGGGGCAGGCCACCCATCTCTTTTATCGAACCGAGGAGGGTCAGGAGGGGCGCAATGCCTTTCTGGAGAAACGGGCCCCCGATTTTTCGGCAAGTCCCTGGCTGCCTTAGCTAAGGGTGAACCAGCTGCGTCGATCCGGCCCTGTGTTCGCTCTGAGGCCCCTGCCGCATCGCCCCAGGTTGGTGCTGGCTGTTGCCGCCGGGTTGCTGTTGTTTTCTGGCGGATCAGCCCTGGCCCGCAAGCCGGATCCGATGCCGCCGCCGGCCCCTCCCGTCACGGATGCGGTGGCCCTCCAGGCGGTTCCCCCCAGCCTGCTCCAGCGGAGCGGCCTGCAGCTGGTGCTGGATCGCCAGAGCCGCCAGCTGATGGTGCTGGACAACGGTGAACTCAAGCGCCGCTATCCAGCCGCCGTGGGCACGGTGGGCTGGGAAACGCCCGCTGGCCGTTTTCAGGTGCTGGAGAAGCAGGTCAACCCCGTGTGGGAGCACCCCGGCAATGGCCAGACCATCGCTCCCGGCCAGCAGAACCCCCTCGGCTCCCGCTGGATCGGTTTTTTCCGCGATTGCAAGGGCCGCAAGGGATGGGATGGGGAGCGCTATCTCGACATCTCCGGCTGCACGGTGGCGGGGTTCCACGGCACACCCCACCGCTGGACCGTGGGCCGGGCCGTGTCCCATGGGTGCGTGCGCCTCTATGAGGAGCACGTGCAGGAGCTGTTCGAGCTGGTGCAGCTGGGCACCCCGGTCACGGTGCTGCCCTGAATTCGCCCGTAGAGTTGCGCCCTCTTCGGCCCTTGTTCCCCATGCGCGTGCTGTTCGCCGCAGCTGAATGCGCCCCGATGGTGAAGGTGGGGGGCATGGGTGATGTGGTGGGCTCCCTGCCGCCAGCCCTGGCGGCCCTCGGCCACGACGTGCGGCTGATCATGCCGGGCTATGGCCGCCTCTGGAGCCGGCTGGAGATCCCGGCGGAGCCCCTGTGGCGCGGCCACACCATGGGAACGGATTTCGCGGTGTTTGAAACCCGCCATCCCACCAATGGGCTGCCCCTCTATCTGGTGGGCCATCCGGTGTTCGACCCCGAACGCATCTATGGCGGCGAGGATGAAGATTGGCGCTTCACCTTCTTCGCCAGTGCCAGCGCCGAGTTCGCCTGGCAGCACTGGAAGCCTGAGGTGCTGCACTGCCACGACTGGCACACCGGCATGATCCCGGTGTGGATGCATCAGGACCCGGAGATCAGCACCGTCTTCACCATCCACAACCTCAAATACCAGGGGCCCTGGCGCTGGAAGCTGGAGCGCATGACCTGGGTGCCCTGGTACATGCAGGGCGACCACACCATGGCGGCTGCGCTGCTCTACGCCGACCGGGTGAATGCCGTATCGCCCACCTACGCCCAGGAGATCCGCACACCTGAGTACGGCGAAAAACTGGATGGCCTGCTCAATTACATCAGCGGCAAGTTGCGGGGCATCCTCAACGGCATCGACCAGGACGACTGGAACCCCGCCACGGATGCCACCCTGCCGGCCCGGTTCTCTGCTGACGACCTCAGCGGCAAGGCCGTCTGCAAGCAGGTGTTGCAGGAGCGCATGGGCTTGGCGGTGAACCCCGACACCTATTTGATGGGGGTGGTGAGCCGTCTGGTGGATCAGAAGGGCATCGATCTGCTGCTGCAGGTGGCCGATCGGGTGCTGGCCTACTCCGACAGCCAGTTCGTGGTGCTGGGCACCGGCGACCGCAACCTGGAATCGGGGCTGTGGCAGATGGCGGCGCGCCATCCCGGCCGCTTCGCCGTGTTCCTCACCTACGACGACGCCCTCTCGCGCCTGATCTATGCCGGCAGCGATGCCTTCCTGATGCCCAGCCGCTTCGAGCCCTGCGGCATCAGCCAGCTGCTGGCCATGCGCTACGGCTCCGTGCCGGTGGTGCGCCGCGTGGGCGGTTTGGTGGACACCGTGCCCCCCCACGACCCGGCCCGCCACAGCGGCACCGGCTTCTGCTTCGACCGCTACGACCCGCTCGATTTCTACACCTCGATCGTGCGGTCCTGGGAGGCCTACCGCCATGGCGACAGCTGGCGGGAGCTGCAGCGCCGGGCGATGCAGGCCGACTACAGCTGGGAGCGCTCCGCCCTGGCCTACGACCAGATGTACAAGGAGGTGAGGGGCGTCAAGGAGCCCAGCCCCGATGCCACGGCCGTGGAGCAGTTCTCCCAGGGTCAGGATGCCGACCCCAGCCGCCAGGGCAGCGACGAGCGGGTTGCTGAAGTGGTGTCCTCCCAGCCGGCGCCCTCCCAGCCGGCTCCCTCCTTCCCGAACCCCTTGGCCCTGCTGCGCCGTCGCGGCGGCGGCTGAAACGCGTACGGCCATTCGCCATGGCTCGCGAATCCAGCCCCGAGCGCCAGGGCCAGGACCCACCGCCTGGCTCCTCCCTTCCGGCTCCCTATCGCAATCCCTGGCGGGTGCTGGGCGACGACCTGCGGGCCGTGGCGGCCGACCTGCGGCTGCGCCTGCGGGAGCTGTGGCGCCGCAACGGTGAGGGCAGCCTGGCCTTGCCGCCCTGGTGGCCCAGCGATCGCGCGCCCCTGTTCTGGCCGCTGCTGCTGGCGGCCGCGCTGGCCCTGCTGGCGGCCGTGGGGGTGGCTGTGGCACGGCATGGCCCCGTTGCCAGCCCGTCGTTGCCCCTGCCGGAGCAGCCCCAGGAGCGCCCCCAGGAGCGGCCGCCGCAGCCGCCCCCAGCCGCGGAGGATTCACCGCCGCCTGCCCCGGGGCCTGCTGGTGCGCTCTTGCCGGAGCAACCGCCACCGGAATCCCCCCCTGAACCTGAACCTGAACTGATGGCGCCGACAGCGCCGCCGGCGCCGCTCCCGCTGGCCCAGGCCGATCCGCTCCAGGAGTTTCTGGCTCAGCCAGAGGTGGAGCCCCTGCTGGAGGGTGCCCAGGCGGATCCGGCCCTCTCCAGCCTTCGGCTGCGGGTGCGGGCGGCGTTCCTGAGCCAGCCCCTGGCGCAGCAGCAGCGCTGGGCTGAGCAGTGGCAGCAGTGGGCCCTCGAGCTGGGCTATGAGCACCTGGAGCTGCGGGATGCCAACGGGCAGCTGGTGGCCCGTGAGGTGCTGGTGGGCACGGGCATGATCGTGCTCAGTTCCCGCGCATAGGGGTTGGGGTGATGTTGCTGAGCCAGTTGGTCGCGTGCTGGGGTGAGCCCCGCGGAGGCTCCGGCTTCAACCCCGATCAGCCCGTGGGTGCGATCTGCACCGACAGCCGCCAGCTGCAGGCGGGCCAGCTGTTTGTGCCGCTGGTGGGGGAGCGCTTTGATGGCCACAGCTTTCTGCCCCAGGCGGCCCAGCTGGGGGCCCAGGCTGCCCTGGTCCAGCGCGATCGCGCTGGAGCTGTTCCCGCCGCACTGCTCCACTGGCTCGTCGATGACACCCTCGACGCCTACCAGCAGCTGGCCCTGATGCACCGGCGCGCGCTGCCGGCGCCCGTGGTGGCCGTCACCGGTTCAGCCGGCAAGACCACCACCCGTGAGCTGATCCGCGCGGTGCTCAGCCAGCTGGGGCCCGTGGTGGCCAGCAGCGGCAACGAGAACAATGACATCGGTGTGCCGCAGACGCTGTTCAAGGTTGATGCCGCCCATCGGGCCGTGGTGGTGGAGATGGGCATGCGGGGCCTGGGGGAGATTGAACGGCTTAGCCGCACTGCCGAACCCGACGTGGCGGTGATCACCAACATCGGCACCGCCCACATCGGCCGCCTGGGCAGCCGC
>RGNC01000130.1 GCA_010029175.1 Synechococcaceae bacterium WB8_1B_136
GGTGCGCAATGCCGCCAATGGCTCGGTGGAAGTGCAGGCGGAGGGTCCCGTGCACAAGCTCACGGAACTCCGGCTGTGGTGCGAACACGGCCCCAGCCACGCCGAGGTGCACAGCGTGAGCACCTGCCAGCTGCCCCCCAGCAGGGAAGACTGGTTCGAGATCCGCGCCTGAGCCTGAGCGCAGCGCCGGCCTCCTTTCGCCACTGGCTCTACCACCCATGACCAACCCGACCCTCTGGGCCGAGCTGCTGGCCTACGGCAGTGGCATCAGCATCAGCCCGATCCACATCGGCCTGCTGCTGCTGTTGCTGCTGGGGCCCGATCCCCTGCGGCGGGGCGGACTGTTTCTGTTGAGCTGGATGGCCACCATCGCGCTGATGGTGGTGATCCTGCTCACGGTGGGCCACACCCTCCTGCTCAGCATGGAACAGGGCAGCAGCCACCGCACCGGCCTGGATCTGCTGGCCGCCGGCGCCCTGCTGGCCCTGGGGCTGAAGGAGCTGCTGGAGAGCCGCGAAGACGGCCAGGAGCCGCCGGGCTGGACCCGCCAGCTGGATCGCTTCTGCGCCATGCCCCTGCCGCTGCTGATCGGCGCCAGCTGCGCCATCGAGGTGGTGAGCCCGGACGATCTGTTCCTGTTCGCCAAAGGGGCCTCAGCCCTGCTGGCGGCAGGGCTCGGCCGCGGCCAGGAACTGCTCTACGCCGCGGGCTTCACCGTGGCCTCCAGCCTGGCGCTGCTGCTGCCGTTCCTGGCGGTGCTGATCGGCCGCGATCAGGTGGTGCCCCTGCTGGTGAAGGGCAAGCAGCTGCTGTTCAACAACGGCGACCTGCTGGTGGGCGGCCTCAGCCTGGTGTTGGCGGGCTATCTGGGCTGGCAGGGCATTGCGGGCCTGCAAGTGCGCTGAGCCAGCGCTCGCGTTCGGCAGCACCCCCATCGGCGCCCCCATCGGCACAGCGAGGATCCGCCACCAGCCACACCGCCTGGCTGGCGCGGCTCACCGCCACGTACACCAGTTGGCGCCGCAGCACCGGATCACTGGGCCAGAACACATCGCCGGCCACGTACACCTCGCCGAAGGTGCTGCCCTGGCTGCGGTGCACCGTGAGCACGGCCGCCGGACCCAGGGAGGCAAAGGCATCCCGCACCAGGAAGTAGCGGCGCCAGAGGCCGCGGCCATCGCTCTTGCCTGCCTCGCGGGCCTGCTGACGCAGCCGCTGCAGCACCGCATCGAGGTCGCGGCGGGCCCCACTGCCCGCCGGCGGCAGCAGCCGCAGGGCCAGGCGGGTTTCACCGGCCTCCACCTCGGCGGTGAGGGTGTCGATCACGGTGGCGATGCAGCCATCGCCACTGCCCACCCCGAAGTCGGCCAGGTCGCAGCGCTCGGGGCTCACATCGCGCACCACCAGTTCACGGTTGGAACCCAGCACCATGTCCGGCTCCTCGGCGGCCTCCTCGCCGGAGCGGCAGGCGGGGGCCATCACGGCCGAACGGGTGATCAGCACCTCGCCGGGCAGCACCGGCAGCTGATCGGCCATCGCGCCGTGGATGGCGCGACGGGCCAGGGGCACCAGCTGCTCCAGGGCCTTGTTGGTGTAGCAGAGGATGCGGGCGTGATCGGGGTTGTCGAGCTCAACGGCCCGGCGCAGGGCGGCCTGGGCCGCCGCCAGCCACTGCTGGCGGGGGGCCATCGCCACCAGCCCATGGGCATCGCGCACCGCTGGGATGGCGGGGGGCTGGCGGCAGGGCAACAGGCCCGTGCGCAGGCCCGTGGCGAGCTGCAGCACCGGCCCCTGATGGCGCACCACCTCCGTGAGCTGGACCGCCACGGCACGGCCCATGGCAAACACCGGGCTCTGGGGTTCCCCCACCGGCGGCAACTGCCCGGGATCACCCACGAACACCAGACGGGTGCGGAAGGGATGGGCGCAGCGCAGGGCGATCTCCAGCAGCGTGGAATCCACCATCGAGGCCTCATCCACCAGCACCAGGCCCAGGTTTTCCAGGGAGCCGGCGGTCTGCTCGGTTTCCTCGCAGCGCTCCAGATCCCCCTGGCGCTTGAGCTTGAGCCGCAGCAGCCGGTGAATGGTGGAGGGGAACCAGGTGGCCTGCAGACCGGCCTGGGCCAACTGCTGGCGGATCACCCCCACGGCCTTGTGGGTGGGGGCCACCACGGTCCAGCAGAGGCCGGTGGCCTCCACCAGGGCCAACAGCTGCGCGCAGAGGGTGGTCTTGCCGGTGCCGGCGTAGCCACTGAGCACAAACGGGGTGCCATCGCAGGGGGCCTGCAGCCAGGCACTGAAGGCCTCGGCCGCCCCCTGCTGGCCGGGGGTGAGCTGGATGCCCGTGGAAACCGGCCGCTCAGCCAATGGGCAGCAGCCCCCAGTGCTGGGCCAGCACCAGCGGCGAACCCACCCACACCAGCCCCGGCAGGGCCACGGCGGGGCCCATCAGGGCGCCGATCAGCACTTCCAGGCGGCTGTGGCCCAGGTTTTCCTTGAGGGGCTTGAGCTGGGGAGCGGCCTCGGGGTTGGCCGGATCCGGGTGGGTGTCCCAGAGCCCATCGGGCAGGCCGTTCACCCGCTGGGCGGTGATGCCGGCGGCCCGGCGCACGCCGGCGGCGTCGTAGAGCACCACGAAACACATCGTGGCCGCCAGGGCAAACAGGCCACCATCGAAGCCCTGCTGCCAGCCGATCCCGGCGGCGGTGCCGGTGAGCAGGGCGGAGTGACTGGAAGGCATGCCCCCGGTTTCCACCAGCATCCGGGGGTTCCAGCGGCGATGCACCACCAGTTCAATCACCAGCTTGGAGAGCTGGGCGGCGCCACAGGCGGCCAGGCCCCACCACATCACGCCGTTGTCGAGCAGCGCTGCGGCGAAGGAGCTGTTGGCAGACGTCATCGATCGCGGCTGGTGATGTAATCGGCCAGGGCCAGGAGGGGTGCGGCGTTCCGTGCAGCGTCCTCGCCCTGCATGAACGGTGCGAGAGCGGCCTTAGCTTCGGCCACCAGGGCATCGGCGCGCTGGCGGGATTCCTCGAGGCCCAGGAGTTTGGGATAGGTGGTCTTGTCGGCGGTGAGGTCCTTGCCGGCCGTTTTCCCGAGCACCTCACTGCTGGCCGTCACATCGAGGATGTCGTCGATGATCTGGAAGGCCAGGCCGATGCCGCGGGCATAGGTGCGCAGGGCCTCCAGCAGAGCCTCAGGCGCACCGGCGATCAGGGCCCCACAGAGCACGCAGGCCCGCAGCAGGGCCCCGGTTTTGTGCAAGTGGATGTATTCGAGCGTCTCCAGGTCCACGTCCTTGCCCTCGCACTCCAGATCCACCACCTGGCCGCCCACCAGGCCCGGAGCGCCGGAGGCCAGGCTCAACTCGCCCACCACCGCCAGCAGCCGCTCGGCCGGCACGCCTGGGCTGCGCAGCGCCACCATCTCAAAGGCACGGGTGAGCAGGGCATCGCCGGCCAGGATGGCGTTGGCCTCGCCATACACCTTGTGGTTGGTGGGCCGACCGCGGCGCAGGTCGTCGTTGTCCATGGCGGGGAGGTCGTCATGGATCAGCGACATGGTGTGAACCATCTCCAGAGCCACCGCCGTGGGCATCGCCAGCTCCGCCTGGCCGCCCGCCAGCTCGCAGGCCGCCAGGCAGAGGATCGGCCGCAGCCGCTTGCCGCCTGCCAGCAGCGAGTAGCGCATCGCCTCCCGCAGCGATTCGGGACGCTCCGGGCCCAGGGAACCATCGAGGGCCGCCTCCACCTGCAGCCGGGCCGCCTCCAGGTAGGCGGCGAAATCAAATGTGGTGCTCACCGCCGCGGTCATGGGGGCTGGGCCTGGGGCCTGGGATCTGGGGCGGATTCTCTCAGGCGAACGGCGAAGCAGCCCCGGCCGGCGCGCCAGCCCTCTCCGCACCCTCCGGGAATGTGTACGGGCTGTACAGATTTTGGGAGGATTCGGTGACCGCGCATCCGGCGCCTGCCCCCCTGCCGCGCCCGGATCAGCCGAACGCCAGGCCAGCGAACAGGGCGTCGAAGTCGAGCTCGGCCCCGGTGCGCTGACTCCAGGCCATCACGGTGTTCACCAGCAGCATCGTCACCGTCATCGGGCCCACCCCACCGGGCACCGGGGTGATGGCGCTGGCGATCGGCTCCACCTGCTCAAAAATCACATCGCCACAGAGGCCTCCCTCGGGCTTGCGGTGGATGCCCACATCCACCACCACGGCTCCGGGCTTCACGTGTTCGGCGCCGATCATCTGCGGCTTGCCGGCGGCCACCACCAGCACATCGGCCGCTCGGGTGAGTTCCGCCAGGTTCTGGGTGCGGGAGTGGGCCACCGTCACCGTGGCATTGGCGGCCTGCAGCATCAGGGCCATCGGCTGCCCCACCAGGATGCTGCGGCCGATCACCACCGCCCGCTTGCCGGCCAGCTCCACGCCGGCGGCCGCCAGCAAGGCCATCACGCCGGCGGGCGTGCAGCTGCGGGGGCCGGGTTCACCCTTGAGCAGCCGGCCGAGGTTGAGGGTGTGCAGGCCATCGGCATCCTTCTGGGGATCTATCGCCGCCAGCAACGGGGCCTCATCGAGACCCCCCGGCAGGGGCAGCTGCAACAGGATTCCATCCACGGCGGGATCGGCGTTGAGCCGCTCGATCGTGGCCAGCACCTCCCGGGCCGGAGTGGTGGCGCTCAGGTGGGCACCGAGGTTGGTGATGCCAACACGGCTGCAGGCCTTTTCCTTGTTGGCCACATACACGCCACTGGCGGGATCGTCGCCCACCCGCAGCACCGCCAGGCCCGGCGGCCGTCCGGCTTGAGCCAGGCGCTCGGCCACCAGGGCCTGCAGGCGCTGCTCGAGCTGGGCCGCCAGCTGGCGGCCATCCAGACGCGTGGCCATGGGGCGGGTCAAGGGCACAACGTTCTTCAGCATGCAACGGCACCGCTAGCGTGGGCACTTCTCATGCCGCTGCGGTGACCCGGCCGGGCCCTGCCCAACGCCTCTGGCGCCAGCTGCTGCGGCTGGAGATGCCGCGCCAGGCCCTGGCGCCCTGGCGGCGCCTGGACACCACGGTCATTGTCCTGGTGTGCATGCTTGTGGCTCTGCTCTCCAGCTGGCCCTGGCTGGTGGAACCCAGCCTTCGGCCCGGCATCCCGGCACCCTTCACCGCCAGGGCCCCCAAGGCCGCCACGGTGGTGGATTCCGAGGCCCTCGAGCAGCGCCGCTCCCAGCTGGGCCCCCGCACCCACGTGCAGGTGGTGGATCCCCGCATCAGCCGGGAGCTGGAACAGCGGCTCGAGCGCCAGCTGCGGGACATCAACAGGCTGGCCTCCAGCCGCCAGGAACAGGTGTCGGCCCTGAACCTCACGCCGGCGGAGCGCGATTGGCTGGGCCAGCTGCCGCCCGGCGACCTGCAGGCCTGGCAGCAGGCCCTCAGGCTGGCCCAGCGGCGCATGCTGCTGCAGGGAGTGGTGGGCAGCGTGGCCCGCCAGCAGCTGCAACGGGCGGCCGAACTGCAGCTCCAGGAGCTGAATCAACCGGGCCGCAGCCTCGGCAGCCGCGTGCTGGCCTCCTCCCTGCAGGGCCGCGGCAACCTGCGCATCGATGCCGCCCTCAGCCAACGGCTGATCGAAGACCTGCTCACCCAGCAGGGCATCCCCACCATCAAGGTGCGCCATGGCGAACTGATCACCCGCCAGGGGGAGCCGATCAGCAGCCAGGCCTATGCGGTGCTCGACTACTTCGGGCTGGTGAACCGGCGGCCCGTGCTGGGGGCCTGGCTGCTGCGCTTCAGCGAAGCCCTGGCGGCCTGCGGCGTGATGGTGATGGTGATCCGCCGCCGTCGGGCCAGCCTGGAGCCGCGCCAGGCCCTGCTGGCCCTGGCGATGCTGCTGGTGGTGCAGGGATTCAAGTTGTGGCTGGGCAGTGCCGCCAGTCCCCTGGCCCTGCTGGTGCCCCCCACCCTGCTGCTCACCCAGGGCCTGGGCACCACGGCGGGGTTGGCGTGGCTGGCGGCGGCAAGCCTGCTCTGGCCCCTGCCCCTCGATCCCTTCAACGA
>RGNC01000014.1 GCA_010029175.1 Synechococcaceae bacterium WB8_1B_136
GGCGGGCTGACCTCCGAGAGATTCCACACACCCCATGGCCGGCCACAGCAGATGGGCCCAGATCAAACGCACCAAGGCCGTTGTGGATGCCAAGCGCGGCGCGGTGTTCACCCGGCTGGGACGCGAGATCATGGTGGCGGCCCGGGGCGGTGCCGATCCCGCCGGCAACTTCCAGCTGCGCACGGCCATCGAGAAGGCCAAGGCGGCGCGGGTGCCCAACACCAACATCGAGCGGGCCATCGCCAAGGGCTCCGGCCAGGGCGGTGGCGGTGATCAGTTCGAGGAGGTGCGCTACGAGGGCTATGGCCCCGGGGGCGTGGCGGTGCTGATCGAATCCCTCACCGACAACCGCAACCGCGCCGCCGCAGAGATCCGCCTGGCCTTCAGCAAGAACGGCGGCAACCTGGGGGAAACCGGTTGCGTGGGCTATCTGTTCGACCATCGCAGCGTAGTGCGGCTGGCGATGGCCGGGCTGAAGGAGGATGCCCTGCTGGAGGGGTTGCTGGTCCTGGAGGAGCAGGGCGGACCGGCGGTGCTGGGCTACGAGCTGGAGAGCGAAGCGGACGCCGTGATCGGCGCGGAGGTGTTTGGCGCCTTCGAAGACCTGGAGGCCCTGCAGGACGGCCTGCGCCGCCTGGGCTGGCCCGTGGCCAGCTGGGAGCACCGCTGGATCGCCCAGACCCCCTGCCCATTGGAGGATCCGGCCGACCTGGCCCGCTGCCTGAGATTGCTGGATGCCCTGGAGGAGCTCGACGACGTGCGCAGCGTGACCTCCAACCTGGAGGCCGACGAGGCACTGATGCAGGCCGCCTTCAGCTGAGCGCCAACCGCGAGGCGGCCGGCGGATCCATCAGCACCGTGAGCTGAGGGTGCCGTAGCAACCAGCTGGCGGGAAGCGCGGCGCTGGGGGGCTCCTCCAGGGCCCGGCGCAGGATCTCAGCCTTGGCCGCGCCGGTGACCACCAGCAGGATCTGCTCGGCCGCCAGGATCTCGACCATCCCCAGGGTGATGGCCCGCCGGGGCACTGCAGCGGGATCGCCGCCGAAGGCGGCCGCGTTCTGCAGGGCCGTGGCCGGGGTGAGCTCCAGGCAGCGGCAGGGGGCATCCGCCCCGCACGGAGGCTCGTTGAACCCCACATGGCCATTGCTGCCCAGGCCCAGCAGCTGCAGGCCGATGCCCCCGGCCGCCGCCACCGCCACCGCGTAGCGCTGGGCCTCCTGCTCCGGCCACGGGGCGCTGCCATCGGGCAGCTGCAGCTGGCCGGGCCGCAACTCCAGGGGCGCAGCCAGGGCCGTTGCCATGGCCGCAGCAAAGGAGCGGGGATCGGAGGGGGCCAAGCCCACGTATTCATCCAGGTTGAAGCTGCGCCAACCGGCCAGCAGCTCAGCGCGCCGCTGCGCCGGCAGGGCGGCCAGCCGGCGCCGCAGGGCGGCGTACACCGGCTCCATCGTGCGTCCGGTGGCGAGCCCCACCGGCCGGGAGCCCGCCAGGGCCCCCAACAGCCGCTCGGCCGCCGCTTCGGCCACGGCGGCGGCATCGGAGAGCCGCAGCAGCGTGGCCGCGGGCGCCATCAGGGGCGAGCCCCGGGGGCCACGCCAGGAGCCAGGGCCAACGCCTCGCCGGCCAGGGTGCTGTAGGGGCGCAGCTGGGTGCCCCGGTAGTAGTGCTGCAGGATCTGCGCATACCCCTGGCCGCGCCGAGCCAGGGCGTAGGCCCCCCACTGGCTCATGCCGATGCCGTGGCCGAACCCCCGGCCCACCGCCACCAGCTGAACGGCAGGAGCGGGCTGCACGGGTGATGCCGCCTGGACCGGCGGCGCCACCGGCGGGGGCAGCGGCGCCATGGCTGGCGGTTGCGGCGGGTTCAAGCCGGCGGCTCCCGCCCAGCCCTGGGCCATGGCGGCCGTGGAGGCCGCCGGGAGCGGCTGCAGCTCGAAGCGCACCCAGGTGCTCTTGAGGCCCAGGCGGCTGCGCAGCTGGGCCCCGCTGAGCAGCAGCTGTCCGAGCGGACCCACCACCCGCGCCTGGCGCACCCGGCCGGTGGGGGTGGTCGCCACCACGTCGATCGCACTCACCCCACCGGTCTCCGGGAAGGCCTTGAGCAGCTGGAGCGAATCCAGGGTCTGGCGCCACTGGCGCACCGGAGCCTCGTCGTCGAAATCGGGCACACTCACCAGGTAGGGCAACTGCTGGCCCCAGAGGTCGCCGCTGCTCTCGGTGCTGCCACCGCTGCTGCTGTGGAACACCGCGTCGATCAGGGCTGTTCCGTAGGTGAGCACTAGCCCGCGGGTGCCGGCAACGGCGGCGCGGGTTGAGTCGGTTTCCGCCTCCACCCCCCGATACATCTGGCTGGCCACGGTGGCCTTGAGGTCGAAGGGGGCCGAGGGCTTGCGCCCCCTGAGGGCATAGGTGCGGGCGGCGACCGCCTGGGCCCGCAGGGCCTCGAGCGGCCAACTGGCGGGCATCTCACTGCCCACCACGCTGGCCAGGTAGGTCTCGAGGGGCACCACATTCACCACCTGCAGGCTCTCCGCCTGGGGGCGGATCTGCAACTGGCCGCGGTAGCGGCGCTGCTGCACCCACAGGCTGGCCTCATCGGCGTTGGCGATGGGCTCAATCCACAGCTCCGGCCCTGCCACCACAGCGGGCTTGGCCACGCCGGCAGCCGCGGGAGGAGCCATGGCAACGGCCTCCACCCAGCCGCCCCGCAGCTGCAGCTGCAACACCTGATCGCCGCCTAATTCCTGCAAGATCCGCCCCTGGCGATCCCGCAACCGCAGGCCCCCGGGGCCGGCGCCCCGCACGCTGAGGGCCGGGCCCTCCTGCAACAGCACCCGCATCGGCGGATCCACCGCGGGCTGGGCCCTCACGGGCCGCCCAGCCACCAGTGGAGCCACCAGGGCGATCCCCAGGGTGAGCGATCGGAGCGGGAGCAGCTTCACGGCTGTGGGGCCAGGACAGGCCATTGTGACCAGTGCTCCGCGCCGCCGCCAGCCCCGGCGTGGGAGCATGCCCCCAGAGCTTCCGGGGAGATCCGCCGGCCGTGCAGGTCACCTTCCTGGGCACCAGTTCGGGGGTTCCCACCCGCGCCCGCAACGTGTCGGCGGTGGCCCTGCGGCTGCCCCAGCGGGCCGAGCTGTGGCTGTTCGACTGCGGCGAGGGCACCCAGCACCAGTTCCTGCGCAGCGACCTGCGGGTGAGCCAGCTGAGCCGCATCTTCATCAGCCATATGCATGGCGACCACGTGTTCGGACTGCCCGGGCTGCTGGCCAGCCTGGGGCTGGCGGGCACCTGCAGCGGCATTGATCTCTATGGCCCGGACCCCCTGCGGGACTACCTGGAGGGCGTTCTGCGCACCAGCTCCACCCGCATCAGCTATCCCCTGCGCAGCCACCGGGTGCGGCAGGCGGCCCAGGCGGGCACCCTGCTG
The DNA here is from genome assembly GCA_010029175.1 of Synechococcaceae bacterium WB8_1B_136. Lineage (GTDB taxonomy): Bacteria > Cyanobacteriota > Cyanobacteriia > PCC-6307 > Cyanobiaceae > Vulcanococcus. The sequence goes on from RGNC01000014.1 coordinate 3,430, forward strand.
CTCGACGACGGCGACCTCACCGTGCGCTGTGCGCCCCTGACGCACCGAGTGCCGGCCTACGCCTACCGGGTGGACCAGAAACCCAGGGCCGGCCGTTTCGATGTGGAGCAGGCCAGAGCCCTGGGCATACCGCCGGGCCCCATCTATGCCGACCTCAAGGCCGGTCGCACGGTCACGCTGGAGGACGGCCGCATCATCAAGGGCGAGGCCCTGTGCGGCCCCGAGCGACCAGGCAGCAGCGTTGTGATCTGCACCGACACGGTGTTCTGCGAGGCGGCGGTGGAACTGGCGCGCGGCGCCGATCTGCTGATCCACGAGAGCACCTTCGCCCACGCCGAAGCGGAGATGGCCCTGCAACGGCAGCATTCCACCAGCACCATGGCCGCCCAGACAGCCCTGGCCGCCGGTGTGAAGCAATTGCTGCTCACCCACTTCAGCCCGCGCTACATGCCGGGCAACCCCGTCACCCCCGACGACCTGCTGGCCGAGGCCCGGGCCATCTTCCCCAACACCGAGCTGGCCAAGGACTTCCTCAGCCTTGAGGTGGCCGCCAGCGAAGCCTGAGGCTGCAACAGTTCGTGAGTGCCCGGGGCCAGGGGCACCGGCAGGCCCTTTGGCCGTGATACAAGAGCTCTGCTGCGGTTGCGACCGCCACATTGCCGGCGTTTTCGATGGCCTCCTTCTTCTCCTCTGCGCTCCGGACCCTGGTTCGGCTGCTGGTGCTCCCCCTGGCCCTGCTGGTTGGCCTCGTGGCCCCCGCCAACGCCGCCCAGTGGACCGCCGATCAGCTCACCGTTCCCGCCAACCCCGATGGCACCACGGTGACCTTCAACGAGCAGGAGATCAAGGCCGGCCGCAAGGTGTTCAACTCCAGCTGCGGCGAGTGCCACGCCGGTGGCATCACCAAGACCAACCACAACGTGGGCCTCGATCCCGAGACCCTCGCCCTGGCCACCCCGCCCCGCGACAACGTGGAGGCCCTGGTGGACTACATGAAGGATCCCACCAGCTACGACGGCGAATACAGCATTGCCGACGTGCACCCCAGCATCCGCAGCAGCGATGTGTTCGTGAAGATGCGCGACCTCAACGACGAAGACCTGCGCCTGATGGCCGGCTTCATCCTGGTGGCCCCCAAGGTGCAGGGTCAGCAGTGGGGCGGCGGCAAGATCTACTTCTGACGATCCGCCTGTCTGCACAGGGCCTATTGCCCTTTTGGCGGCCCACCCCGCTCGCCTTTGCACTCCAGCCCCGCCTCCGGCGGGGCTTTTTTGTGGCCAGCAGGCAGGTATGCCCAGCAAACAGATGTGGCCAGCAGGCAGGTGAGCGGCACGTGTCGATCACCCAGCCATGGCTGAGTCTTAGCTAAGCCTTGGCTAAGCCAACCCGCAGGCACTCAGCTGGGGGCGCCAGAGCCCAGGGAACCCTGCTCGGCAGCGGGCGCCACATTGGCGGGATCGCAGGAGGCCGCCTGCTTGCTGTACCACCACTCCTGCAGCGGCGCGCTCAGCCGCAGGGAGAACAGGGTGAGCACCGTCACCGTGGGACGAGACCCCGGCTGCAGCAGCTCCACGGCATAGGAGGGGCAGCGCCGGGCTGCCAGGTCGGCCACCAGACGACGCCCCACCCGGCGCCAGCTGGGCTCCTTGCTGCGCCAGGCCAGGCGACAGCAGGGCCAGGGCAGCTCCTCGCGATCAAACAGCCGGCAGCAGGGGCCGAGCACCCGGAAGCTGTACTGCCCGCCCGGGCTGGTGTGCTCGCTGCCGGGGGGATACAGCAGGTCCACCTGGGGCGGCGTCGAGGCCGAGGCAGGGGCGGCAGCGGTCACGGCGACAGCAACTGGGTTCAGTGACAAAAAAGCCACCCCGCAGGGTGGCAGAGGACTGGGCCGCAGGCCAGGCGCAGAGGGCGGTGGCACGGGGCAAGACGCAGTCCGGGTGGAGCAGGTCCACCCGGGCAGGAGCTCAATAGAGCTCTTCTTCGGCGTGGGTCTTGATGGTGCAGTCGCTGGTGGGGTAGGCCACGCAGGTGAGCACGAAGCCAGCTTCGATCTGGTCGTCGTCCAGGAAGCTCTGATCCGACTGGTCAACGGTGCCCGCGGTCAGCTTGCCGGCGCAGGTGCTGCAAGCGCCAGCACGGCAGGAGTAGGGGAGGTCGATGCCCTGCTCTTCAGCGGCGTCGAGGATGTACTGGTCGTCGGGAACCTCGATGGTCTTGTTGAGGCCCTCTGCCTCGCTGATGAGGGTGACCTTGTAGGAAGCCATGGAAGGGATTGGAGCTCACAGGCGCCTGGGGTGAACCCGGGCCCGTAGGACGGACCCTTCCTACATCCGCCAGGGGGGGTTCCTGGGGTTCTGGAGCCTTGAGGCCGTGAAGCCCAATCAGAACACCGGATACAGATCAGCGTGCCTTATGCAACATCAGCCCCTGGGCCGCCCCCGGCCCAGCGGATCGTCATCAGGCCCCACTGGCTCTGCTGGGCCGTGAGCTCCGCCTGCCAGCCCTGCTCCGCCAGCGCCTGCCGCAGCCGCGGCGCCTGATCCACCAGCAGGCCGCTGAGCAACCCCAGCCCAGAAGGCGCCAGCACGCTGGTGAAGGCCGGACAGAGGGCCTCGATCACCGGCGCCAGGATGTTGCACAGCAGCAGGTCGGCCGGCTCACCGGCCAGCAGATCCGCCAGGGTCTCCACCGAGCCCAAGGCCACCGTGAGCTGATCCTGGAAGCCACTCACTTCGGCGTTGCCGGTGGTGGCCAGCACCGCCAGGGAATCGGTGTCGGCCGCCGCCACCGAACGGGCCCCCTGCAGCAGGGCCGCGATGCCGAGGATGCCACTGCCGCACCCCAGGTCCGCCACCCGCTGGCCCGTCAGGTCGAGGTCTTCCAGGGCCTCCAGGCAGAGGCGCGTGGTGGGGTGGCTGCCGGTGCCGAAGGCGCTGCCAGGATCCATGCGGATCACCAGGCGATCGGCATGCTCAGGCGGCAAGTCGAGCCAGGCCGGCAGGATCAGCAAGCGCTGACCCACGGGATCCGGCTGCCAGTGCTGCTTCCAGCTCAGGCTCCAGTCTTCGTCGCTCTGGTGCTCCCAGTGGATGGGCGGCAACACCAGGCCGAAGGTGTCCGCCAAGGGGGCCAGGGCCGCCTGCAGCTGCAGCCGCTCGTCCTCAGGCCAATCGGCCTCGGGCAGCCAGGCCACCAGCTGACGCTGCTCGGGGGCTTCCGGGGTGTGGCGCACGGCCACCCGGGGAATACCCAGGCTGTTGAGCTTCCAGAGCAGCGATTCCTCCAGCTCCGGCAGCACGGGAAGTTCCAGACGCCACCAGGCGAGAGCCACCATCGCTACGGCCTCAGAGGGTGACCGGATGGGCTTCCTGGATGCCGTTGATCTGGTGGATCGTGGCCAGCAGGCTGGGGGGGATCGGATCGTCCACGCTCAGCACCATCACCGCATCACCGCGCACGATGCGGCGCCCCACCTGCATCGAGGCGATGTTCACGTTGTGCTCCCCGAGCACCGAACCGAGCTGGCCGATGATGCCGGGCATGTCCCGATGGCGGGTGAACAGCATGTGGCGGCTGGGGGCCACGTTCACCGGGAACTCATCGATGGTGGTGATGCGCAGCTCGCCATCGGCGAACACGGCCCCGGTCACGGTGTGGTTGCCGCTGGCGCCCTTGGAGCTCAGCTGCAGCGAACCACCGGCGAAGTCGCGGGCGGCATCGTCCTTCACCTCGAGCACGTGGATGCCCCGCTCCTTGGCCTCCAGGCCGGCATTCACGTAGTTGATGCTGTCGCCCAGGGCGGTGGAGAGCAGGCCCTTGAGGGCCGCGATCACCAGGGGCTGCGCGGGGTGGCTGGCGAACTCACCCTGCAGCCGCACCTCCAGTTCGCTGATCTGGCCGCTGGCCAGCTGGCTGAGCAGCTGGCCGAGGGTTTCGGCCAGCTGCAGGTGGGGCTTGAGCTGCTCCATCACCTCGGCATTGAGGCCGGGGATGTTCACCGCACTGCGGGCGGGCAGGCCGAGGAGCACGTCGCGGATCTGCTCGGCCACATCGATGGCCACATTCTCCTGGGCTTCCTCAGTGCTGGCGCCCAGGTGGGGGGTGAGGATCAGCCGCTCGCTGACGCCCCGCAGCGGTGAACCGGCCTCCAGGGGCTCGTTGGCATACACATCAAGGGCGGCGCCGGCGATGGTGCCGTTGGCCACCGCCTCGGCCAGGGCCGCCTCATCGATGATGCCGCCGCGGGCGCAGTTCACGATGCGGGCCGTGGGCTTCATCGTTTTCAGCAGCTCCGCGTTCACCAGGTTCTCGGTGTCCGGCGTGCGGGGCAGGTGCAGGCTCACGTAGTCGGCCTGGGCGAACAGATCCGCCAGGGGCAGCAGCTTCACCTGCATCTGCTGGGCCCGCTCGGGCGACACAAAGGGGTCGTAGGCCAGCAGTTCCATGCCCATGGCCTTGGCCACCCGGGCCACGTGGGAGCCGATCTTGCCAAGCCCCACCACACCGAGCTTCTTCTTGTAGAGCTCGTTGCCCACATATTTCTTGCGGTCCCAGCCGCCGCCCATGGTGCTCACGTGGGCGTGGGGCACGTGGCGCGACAGCGAAAGCATCAGGGCCAGGGCGTGTTCCGCCGCGGCGATCGTGTTGCCCTCGGGCGAATTCACCACGATCACGCCCCGCTTGGTGGCCGCGGGCACGTCGACGTTGTCGACCCCCACGCCGGCGCGGCCGATGATCCGCAGCTTGCCGGCGGCCTCGATGATCTCGGCCGTCACGGTGGTGCCGGAGCGGATCATCAGGGCGTCGTACTCGCCGATGATCGCCTTGAGCTGCTCGGGCGGCAGGCCCGTGCGCACATCCACCTGGGCCACCTGCGACAGGATGTCGATCCCTGTCTGATCAATGGGATCGGAAACCAGAACCTTTGTCATGACCCGGCGGGGTGGGGCGGCCGGAGGTGAAGTGTAGTGAGGGGCCCTGAAGGCCGCCCGACAGCCGGCCGCAGGCAGCAGGGAGAATCGGGACGTTCCAAGCCCGATGGCCGGTGGGAAGCAGCGTGGTAGTGGTGCTCTCGGAGCAGAAGCGGCTGGGGCAACTGCGGCAGCAGCTGAGCAAGCTCACACCGCCTCCGCAGCGGCTGGTGGCCATCGGCAGCGGTGAAACCGCGTTGAGCAGCGTGGCGGATCTCAACCCCGCCCTGGCCCGCCAGCAGCGGCAGCGCGGCATGGCCCGCTGGCTGATTCCCTTCGGCTTCTTTGCCGGCCTCACCTTCACCTTCATCACCGATCTCGACACCTTTGCCTTCGCCGGCCCGATCGGCTCCCACCTGATCGGTGGGCTGCTGGGCCTGGGGTCGGGATTCCTGGGCAGCTTCGCCGCCGCCGCCAGCGTGACCTCCGAGGCCGATGACCGCATCCGCGCCCTGCGCAACCGGCTGGAGGAGGGGAACTGGCTGCTGCTGGTGGAGATGCCCAGCGGCTGCGAGGTGCCCTGGACCCAGCTGCAGGAGGCCAAACCCCGGGCCGTGGTGCGCCTCAACGAGGGCTGAGCCCATGGTGCTGCCGCGGGAGCAGGTGCTGGCGGGCTGCCGCCACCGGCCGGAACTGGAGGCGTTGGTCGCCCTGGCGGAGCAGGCGCTCCGCACCTGGGAGCCGCAGTGGAGCGGCTTCGTGGCCGCCGCCGTTCGCGAAGAGGCCGAGCAGCGGCTCGGAGCCCTCAGTGAGCTGGAGCTCCACAGCGCCGGGGGCTGGCCCCAGGCCGAGCGGCGGCGCCTGCTGTTGCGGCGCGCCGAGCTGGAGGCCGACCCCACCCCGGCGCCCCTGATGGGCCTGGTGGTCAGCGGCAACTTCCTGTTCGATCCCGCTGAACCAGCAGATGTGCGCCGGGCCCTGGAGCTGGGCGGCGCGGCGGGCGAGGCCATCGGCGACATCTGGATGCGGGGTGATCGGGGCGCCCAGCTGGTGACGACTCCCGAGCTGGCGGCAGCGCTGCACGGCCAGGGTGCCCTGGTGCGCACGGTGGAGGTGCAGCTGGAGGCGCTGGCGCTCGATCAGCTGCAGTTGCCGGCCCAGCGGATCCCCAAGCAGCTCAGCAGCGTGGAGGCCTCCCTGAGGCTGGATGCGGTGGCCAGTGCCGGTTTCGGCCTGTCGCGCAGCCGCATGGCCGAGCTGATTCGCGGCGGCGCCGTGCGCATCAACTGGCAGCCGGTGAGCAGCCCCAGCAAGGAGCTGGCGGCGGGCGATCGCGTGCAGCTGCAGGGCAGGGGCGAGCTGGAGATCCTGGAGATTCAGCCCACCAAGCGCGAGCGCTGGCGCCTGCTGATGCGCCGTAGTTGAAATACTGCCAGCTGCTAGGTTGCCGAGGCCGAAAGGCCCCTGAGGGCGATTAGCTCAGAGGTAGAGCACTACCTTGACACGGTAGGAGTCACTGGTTCGATTCCAGTATCGCCCACTTCCCAATCGCCCACGTACCCGGACGCGGCGCCGAACCCATGACCCCCGCGGCACGGACGTTCGCCCCCATTTCCCAGCCGTTCACCGTGGTGCTGGGGCTGGGCCGTTCCGGCCTGGGGGCCGCCCGCTTGCTGCGTCGCCAGGGCGAGGCGGTGCTCGTGCTGGAGAGCGCCGACGGCGATGGCCTGCGGCTGAAGGCCGAGGCCCTGGCCGCGGAGGCGATCACGGTGCAGCTGGCCACGCCGCTTGCGATCGAGAGCTTTACAGCCCTGGGGGCCCTGCCGGAACGGGTGATCGTGAGCCCAGGCATCCGCTGGGATCACCCGGCCCTGGAGGAGCTGCGCCGCCGCGGCGTGCGCACCGACGGGGAGATCACCACCGCCTGGGAGGCCACCCGACCGGTGCCCTGGATCGGCATCACCGGCACCAACGGCAAAACCACCGTGACCCACCTGGTGGCCCATCTGCTGGCCAGTGCCGGAGTGGATGCGCCCATGTGCGGCAACGTGGGCCATTCCGCCGCCGAGCTGGCCCTGGAGCGCCTGGGGAGCGGCCAGCCCCTGCCGGCCTGGCTGGTGGTGGAGCTGAGCAGCTATCAGATCGAATCGGCGCCGGCGCTGGCGCCGCACATCGGCCTGTGGACCACCCTCACCCCCGATCACCTGGAGCGCCACGGCAGCCTCGACAACTACCGGGCCATCAAGCGCAGCCTGCTGGAGCGCTCCGCCATTCGCATCCTCAACGGCGATGACGCCGACCTGCGCAGCCGTGCCGCCAGCTGGGATCACGCCCGCTGGATCACCGCAGGCTCCCGGCAGCAGGCCCTGGCGGCGGGCCTCGACCCCCACCTCTGGATCGAGCACCACCAGGTGATGGCTGAAACCGGCCCCCTGCTGGATGCCCGCGCCCTGGCGATGCCGGGGGATCACAACCGCCAGAACCTGCTGCTGGCGGCGGCCGTGGGCCTGGAACTGGGGCTGTCCGGCGCGGCCATGGAGGCGGCCTTCCAATCCTTCCCGGGCGTTCCCCACCGGCTGGAGCGCATCCGCGAACTGAATGGTGTGGCCTACATCAACGACAGCAAGGCCACGAACTACGACGCCGCAGCGGTGGCGCTTCGGGCCCTGGAGGGGCCCCTGGTGGTGCTGGCCGGCGGTGAATCGAAACAGGGAGATGCCCACGACTGGATCGCGCAGCTGCAACGTCAGGCCGCTGCGGTGCTGGTGTTCGGCGCGGCCCGCGAGGAATTCACCCAGCTGCTGGCCGCGGCGGGCTATGGCGGTGAGCTGCGAAGCGTGGAGACCCTCCAGCAGGCAATGCCCCTGGCCAGGGACCTGGCCGCAGCCCTCGGTTGCCGGGCGGTGCTGCTGTCACCAGCCTGCGCCAGCTTCGATCAATATCCCAATTTCGAGAGCCGCGGCGATCACTTCCGCCAGCTGGCTCTGGCCCTTTGAGGCACAACCGCTAACCTCGCCTTCAATGCTGAAGACGCGATGGCCTACTGGCTGATGAAGAGTGAACCCGATGTGTACGGGATTCATCATCTTCAGCAGGAAGGCACCACCCTCTGGGACGGGATCCGCAACTATCAGGCGCGCAATTTCATGCGCAGCATGGCCATCGGCGATCGAGCCTTTTTCTATCACTCCAATGCCAAGCCCCCCGGCATCGTGGGGATGATGGAGGTGATCGAAACCGGCATCACCGACCCCAGCCAGTTCGATCCCACCAACAAGTATTTCGACCCCAGATCCAAGCCTGAGGCACCCCGCTGGGACTGCGTGCGCCTGAAGTACGTGGGCACCTTTGCGGAGCTGCTCAGCCTCGATCAGCTGCGGGAGCAGTTCAGCGTGGAGGAGCTGCCGGTGGTGCGCAATGGCAACCGCCTGTCGATCCTGCCGGTTCCCGACAGCAGCGCGGCCCGGCTGCTCAAGCAGCTCGGCCCGCTCTGATCCGCCGCTGCTCCCCATGGCCGTCCGCTCCGCCCAGCTCCGCATCGGCCAGGCCGTGCGGGACGGTTGGCGCGGACTGAGGCGCTGCCCCGGGGTGTTGCTGGGCTTCAGCGGCGCGGCCTCTGGCCTGCACCTGCTGGGCTGGGGCCTGTTCGCCGCTGGGCACAGTGGGCCCGAGGGATTCCTGGCCCTGGTGCTGGATGGGGCCGGACTGGCGCTCTACGGGCTGAGTGTGCTCTGGCTGATCCAGGGGCTGAGCCGGGCCGGTCTGGCCCTTGCCGCAGGCCAGGCGCCGCGCTGGTCGAGCCTGCGGCGCTGGCGGGGCGGCGAGGCCTGGCGATTGCTGCTGGCCCTCTGCACGGCCGGGGCCGCCCTGGCGCTCGCGGGGCTGCTGGGCTTCGTGGCCTGGTCGCTGGTGGTGTTTCTGGTGCCGGGCCTGAGCCTGATTCCAGCCCTGCTCACGCTGCTGCTGCTGACGGCGGTGGCCAGCAGCCAGCTGTTTCTGGCCTGCCTGGTGATCCAGGACAGGCACAGCCCCTCTGAGGCCTTCCGCAGGGGCCTGGCCCTGCTGGAGCCGCTCTGGCCTTCGCTGCTGGGCCTGACGGCCATGGCCGGGCTGATCCTGGTGGTGCCGTTCGCCCTGGGCCTTCTGGCTGAGGCCACCCTGGCCGGGCTCGGCGCCGCCGTCACCGTGCTCGCCCTGGTGGCGGCCCTGCCCCTGCTGAGCGGCACCATCACCGCCGCTTATCACCAGCTCAACGCAACGGCTCCGAGAAACGGGGCTGCTGGGGAAACAGGTTGGCCAGGTAGCAGCGGGTGATTTCGCGGGTCTGCACCCCGTTCTGCACGAGGAATCCGGCCAGAGCGGCCTGAAACAGGCGGTATTGATCCCAGTTGGGATGGGCTTCGATGAACCCCCGCATCGACTGCAGCAACGGCTCCGGCACGTCCGCCCGCAGGCTGACCGTTCCCACCGACTCCATTGCCATCTCCATCCAGATCTCCTTGCGTTCGGCCACCAGTTCCCCACACCGCGGCGCCGGGGTCAACCGCGGGCCCAGCCCCTGGCCCGGCGCTGCTCTCACGGCGAGATTTGAGTTGCCGCAAGGGTTCTGTGCGCAGGCTCGCCTGCTCCAGGCCCCCGGTCGTGGCGCGCAGGCGACTGTCAACGGGAAAGCCTCAGCTGGGCCGGTTCTCCCCAGCCCCCAGCGGAGACGCTCCATGGGGGAGCCAAAGCTGTGGAAAACCAGTGCAAAAGACTGGGGAGAACTCCGGCTGGCTTGGGAGAAGCGCCGGGATCAGCAGTGCTGATCAGTCGCAAATCTCGCCTCTGGATCTCGCGTTCTAGGTCGCGCGTCCTGGATCGCGATTCCTTGATCGCAACCCTCCCTCAGGGCTGGCCGTGCAGTTGCTGCAACGCCACCGCAAAGGCTCGGCTGGCCTGGGCCGACCAGGCACCTTCAAAGGCCCGTTGCTGGTCGGTGGGGCTCAGAACCACCCGCAGGGCCCAGTTGCTGCGGTCGCCATCGATGGCCAGCCACCAGGCGCCCCGCTCCAGTTCCAGGCTGATGGCCTCCTCCGCCATCAGCTGATCCACCAGGGCTTGATGCTGGGCCACCAGATCCGCGAGGGCATCGCGCAGGGCCAGCGCTTCGGAGTCCCTGAGCTCCACGGCCCAGCCCTCTCCCCCGATCAACACGGAAAAGGGCTGGCGCTCGGCATCCCATGCCAAACGCCAGCCCTCTCCCTCCCGCGCCATGGCCGCAGCCATCGGGATGCAACTCAGCCAGGCAGCAGATCGGGCTGATCCTGCTCATCGCTGAGCTCGATGATCGCCCGCTGCACCGGCTTCACCATGGAGTCTTCCAGCAGGCCGTCGAAATCATCGAAGCGGCGCTGCTTGGCGCGGAAGGCAATCCGCACGGTGGTGAGATAGCGATTGCTGGAGTGTCGCACCAGACTTTCGGCCCGCTGGGCCAGCTCCTTCGGGCTGACATCGACGCCTAGATACATGAAGCACTCACCGTTCAGCTAACTCTAGGCCAGCAGGCTGCTGGGCAACGGCACCGTGACCGGGTAGGTGAGCGGCTCCTGGCCAGGCACCAGCAGGCTGATCTGGCGCGCCAGTTGAAGGGCCTCCAGGGGAGGACGCAGCAGGGCGATCACACCGTTCACCTTTTCTCGATGGGACAGATCTCGGCAGACGATCCGCAGCGTTCCCCAGCTGCGCGAGAGACGACAGGCCAGCAGCGGATCGAGCCGGCGCGCCAGCTCGGGATCCTCCCGGTAAAAGGAGAACAGCGCCACAGACACCCGATCCATCGGCCAATTGGACCCGCTGGTCTCACCATGGCGGCGCCGGTTGCGTCACGCTCATGGGCAGCGGTTTCCCTTCACCTTTGAGGCCCATGGCCGGCACCCTCGCCATCGACCTGGGCAGCACCACCACGGTGGTGGCCTTCCAGCCGGCCAACGGCGGTGCACCAGAGCTTCTGGATCTGCCCCCCTACAGCTGCGGTGAGCCGGCCGTGATCCCGAGCCTGATCTGGCTCAGCGACGCCGAGAACAGCCAACCCCTGATCGGCCGCCAGGTGATCGAGGCCGGCCTGCTGGAGCGGGGCGGCCCCCAGCTGCTGCGGGATTTCAAGCGGGAGATCGGCGTCGAGATCGGTGGCGAGCAAGGCGGTGGCGGTGGCGGCAGCGGCGAAGGGTCGGCCGCGGCGGGCTCCGGGCGGCCCCGGCTCAGCCCGGACCAGGCCGGCAGCCTGTTGCTGCGGCGCCTGTGGCAGCAATTGCCGCCCCAGCTGCAGCCCAGCCGGTTGGTGGTCACCGCCCCGATCGACGGCTACCGCGGCTACCGCCGCTGGCTGAGCCACACCTGCAGCCAGCTGAACGTGCCGGAGCTGGCCCTGGTGGATGAGCCCACCGCCGCCGCCATCGGCGCGGGGCTGGCCCCGGGCAGTCGGGTGTTGGTGGTGGACCTGGGCGGCGGCACCTTCGACCTCTCCCTGGTGGCCCTGGAGGGCGGTGAGGGACGGGCGGCCCCGATCGCCCAACTGCTGCGCTTCGCAGGCCGCGATCTGGAGACCAGTGGCCAGCGGTTGCGCACCGCGAGGGTGCTGGGCAAGGCGGGGCTGGCCATCGGCGGCCGCGACATCGACCGCTGGATCGCCGAGGCGCTGGTGCCGCAGGCGCAGCAGCAGCAGAGCGGGCTGTTGGTGGCCTGTGAGCGGCTCAAGTGCAGCCTGAGCACGCAGCAGCAGGCCCTGGTGCTGTGGAGCCCCCAGCCCGATCAGCCGCCCCGTGAGCTGCGGCTCCAGCGCGAGCAGCTCGATGCCCTGCTGGAGCAGCAGGGCCTGCTGCGGCTGCTCGACGAGCTGCTGGAGACGGTGCTGGCCTCCGCCCGGGCCGCCGGCGTGGATCTGCGGGACATCGACGCCGTGCTGCCGGTGGGCGGCTGCAGCCAACTGCCCCTGATCCGCCGCTGGCTGGAGGAGCGCACCGCGGGCATTCCGCTGCGGGATGAGCGCCCCGTGGAGGCCGTGGCCCTGGGGGCCCTGAGCCTCACCCCGGGGGTGGCGGTGAAGGATGTGCTCAGCCGTGGGGTGTCGCTGCGCTGCTGGGACCAGCGCAGCGGCGAGCACCGCTGGCATCCCCTGTTCGTGCCTGGCCAGGCCTGGCCGAGCGAACGGCCACTGGAGCTGGTGCTGGCCTGCAGCCGTGATGGCCAGCAGGCCCTGGAACTGGTGCTCGGGGAACCGCACCAGGAACAGCGCCGCGAGGTGGTGTTCGAGAACGGGCTGCCCCGCCTGCGCAGCCGCCCTGCCGGCGCGGCAGCGGTGACCCCCTGGCCGCAGCAGCCCCAGGCCCTGGCCCTCACCCCCCCCGGCCGCCAGGGGGACGACCGCCTGCGGCTGCGGTTCCGCATCGAGGCCAGTGGCCAGCTGCTGCTGGAGGGCGAGGATCTCGCCAGCGGCCAGGCCCTGGAGCCCCAGCGGCTGGGCCCCGTGCGCTGAGGGGCCGGCTGCCGCGCTGCCCCCGCAACAGTGTGGATGGCGTGGTGAATCCATAGAACGGTGCCAGCTCCGGGCTTGCTCCATTGGCCATCCGCCGGCATCGGCTGCCACGCTTCTGGCTGGTGATCACCCTCGGCCTGGTGGGTGCTGGCGTGGGTACGGCCCACTGGTGGGAAACGCAGCTGCCCCGCCGGCTGGAGGCGGCGGCCGCCGCCGGTCGGCTCGACGACTGCCTGCGCTACAGCGAACAACTGGCGTCCCTGCGCTGGCTGGGGGGCACGGCGCCGATGGAGCAGGGCCGCTGCCGCCGGCTCAAGGCGGCCCAACTCTGGAGCCAGGGACAGTGGGCTGGGGCGCTGCAGCTTCAGCTGCAGCTGGTGAACTCAGGCGCCGGCACCCCGGGCGACGAACAACGGCTGGTGCTCTGGCAACAGCAGCTGGAGGCCAAGGCCTTGAAGCTCTACCGGGCCGGGGATCTGGTCGGCGCCCTGCGGGTGCTGGCCAACCTCAAGGCCGACCACAACAGCGAGGGCACAGCCCTGGGTGACAACCTCCGCGACGACTGGAATCGCAACCGGATTCAGAAGGAACGCAGCCAGAAGCTGATCGCGCAGAAGCGCTGGTGGGAGGCCCTCGATGCCCTCAACCGCATCGAGCACCCCTGGTGGCAGCAGCACACCCAGAACCTGCGCCGGCAGGTGAGCGCCGGCATTGAGGGCCTGCGTGCTGCCCACGAGAAGGAGCACGACTCCCACGGCGGCCATCTCGATTCCAATGTGCCGGCCGCCCAGCTCAACGCCCTGGTGAACCAGAAGATCGCCCAGGGGATGGACGATTGGCAGGCCTTCAGCTCAGCCTGTCGGGATCTGGGGGGAAAGGTGGTGGAAGCCGGTCCGGAGAGCGCCTGCCGCCGCTGATTGCGCGTGACAGGATGGCCCCACATGTGTAAGCGCCCCTCCATGCAGCCGGGAGATCAGGTCAGGGTTTGCCAGAGCGTGGTGGTGTTCCATCACCCCGAACACCGGGGACAACCCTTCGATCTCCAGGGGCAGCAGGGGGAGGTGTTCCAGGTGCTGAACGACTTCAAGGGTCGCCCCATCAGCCCCACCCTGCCGGTGATCGTGGCCTTCGGCCGTTTCCGCGCCCACTTCCGGGGCGATGAACTGGAGGCGGTGGCCCCAGGCTCGGCGGCGGCTTAGTCCTCAGGGGCCCTTCAGCAGAAACACGCCCTCTTCACCGTCCACGCCCTGCAGGCAGAGGGCGATCAGCTCCTGGCGGCTGGTGGGTACAACCCGGCCGCAGAAGTCGGGTTGGATCGGCAGTTCCCGATGGCCCCGGTCCACCATCACCAACAGGGCCACCCGCCTGGGGCGACCCCAGGCCTGCAGAGCCTCCAGGGCGGCCCGAACCGTGCGGCCCGTAAAGATCACATCGTCCACCAGCACCACATCGCGGCCATCGAGGGAGACCGGCAGCTGGGTGGGTGCCGGCAGGCGAGTGCCCACCCGATCCAGGTCGTCGCGATGAAAGGTGGGATCCAGGCTGCCCTGATCCACCGGATGGCCGCAGAGCTGCTCTAGCTTCTGAGCCAGCACCTGCGCCAAGGCCACGCCGCGGGTGGGGATGCCCAACAGCACCAGCTGGCGGCTGTCGGCCACGCCCTCCAGCACCTGGGAGGCCAGGCGATTGAGGGTGCGGCCCAGATCCTCAGCCGAGAGAATCTCGACGCGGCCGGGCGTGGGAGCGGCAGACATGGCGAGCGGCTCTCTCTGCCCACGCGAAGTGGCGATGGTAGGAGGATCGAAGGATGTGGACAAAAGCTGACGCTGCCTGGAGCCGCTGGGGAGACCGCCACAGCGGGCTGTAGGTTGGCCACAGCACGCGTTGCGGAAGTAGAGCAGGAAAGAACGGGTGACAACAGTTTCGTCGTCAGATCGCGAGTCCAGCAGCGCCGCTGACGCCAGCCGCGCCGGACACCCCAACGTTTCCCTCTCGAGCCGACCTGCGGTTTCCCCCGTTGTGCTCTGCATCCTGGATGGCTGGGGTTACCGCCACGACGATGCCCACAACGCCATCCGAGCGGCCCAGACTCCGGTGATGGATGCCCTCTGGCATGCCTACCCCCACACCCTGATCCAGGCCAGCGGCGCCGATGTGGGCCTCCCCGACGACCAGATGGGCAACTCGGAGGTGGGGCATCTCACCATCGGCGCCGGGCGAATCATTCGCCAGGAGCTGGTGCGCATCGGCCAGGCCGTGCGCGACGGCAGCATCGCCCACAATGAGGTTCTCAATGCCCTGGCCGACCAGCTCCTGGCCAGCGGCAAGACCCTCCATCTGATCGGGCTCTGTTCCGATGGCGGCGTCCACAGCCACGTGGATCACCTGGGGGGGCTGTTGCAGTGGGCCGCCGGCCGGGGCCTCCAGGATGTGGCCATCCACATCACCACCGACGGCCGCGACACGCCGGCCAACAGCGCCCCCGAGTTCGTGGCCACGGTGGAACGCCAGATCGCCGCGGCGGGCGTAGGGCGCATCAGCACCATCTGCGGCCGCTACTGGGCCATGGATCGCGACAACCGCTGGGAGCGCACCGAGAAGGCCTATCGGCTGCTCACCGAGGAGGCCGAGATCACGGCCCTCAGCCCCCGGCAGGTGCTGGAGGCCTCCTATGCCGCCGACATCACTGACGAATTCCTGGAACCCACGCGGCTGGCGCCCGGCCACATCCGCAGTGGCGATGGGCTGATCTGCTTCAACTTCCGGCCCGACCGGGTGCGGCAGCTGGTGAGGGCCCTGGTGCTGCCTGACTTTGATGCCTTTGCACGCCAGCGCATCGAGAACCTGAACGTCGTCACCTTCACCCAATACGAGGTGGGCCTGCCGGTGGCCGTGGCCTTCCCGCCGGAATCCCTCGATGGACTGCTGGGCCAGGTGGTGTCGGAGTCGGGGCTGCGCCAGTTCCGCACCGCCGAAACCGAAAAATATCCCCATGTCACCTACTTCATGAACGGTGGCATCGAACAGCCCTACCCCGGCGAAGATCGCCACCTGGTGCCCTCTCCCCGCGTGGCCACCTACGACCAGGCTCCGGCCATGTCGGCCGAGCAGCTCACCGACAACTGCATTGCGGCGATCAACAAGGGCCTGTATTCCCTCGTGGTGATCAACTACGCCAACCCGGACATGGTGGGGCATACGGGCCAGATGGAGGCCACCGTGGAGGCGATCGCCAGCGTGGATCGCAGCGTGGGCCGGCTGATGGAGGCCACCAACCGCATAGGCGGCACCCTGGTGATCACCGCCGACCACGGCAATGCCGAACTGATGGAGGGGCCCGACGGCCGCCCCTGGACCGCCCACACCACCAACCCGGTGCCCCTGATCCTGGTGGAGGGCGAGAAGCGCAAGTTGCCGGGCCACGGCAACGCCGTGCAGTTGCGGGAAGGCGGTGGCCTGGCGGACATCGCCCCCACCCTGCTGGAGATCCTGGGCCTGCCCCAACCCGCCCGGATGACCGGTCAATCTCTGATCGTGCCGGCGGGCACTCCCGCGGTGCCCAGCCGCATCCCCCAGACCCTGGGGGTCTGACGGGACGGCACCACCAGGCCTGGCTCCCCTCCCCTTAGGCTGCCCCCATGCTTCAAACCGCATTCACCTGGATCTGGCTGGCCAGTGGCGTGTTGCTGGTGATCAGCGTGCTGCTCCACAGCCCCAAGGGCGATGGCATGGGCGGCTTGGCCAGCAGCGGCGGCTCGATGTTCAGCAGCGCCCGCAGCGCCGAGGCCACCCTCAACCGCATCACCTGGACCCTGCTGGCCACGTTCCTTGGGCTGGCCGTGGCCCTGAGCGCCGGCTGGCTGAAGGGCGTCTGAACCCACCTTCCATCCCATGACCCGTCGCGGACTGCTGGCCACCCTCGGAGCCCTGGCCTCTCCCCTGCTCGGCGGACGGCCGGCTGAGGCCGCCTCGAAGGCCACTGATCCCCAGTGGCAACTGAGCGAGGCCGAGTGGAAGCAACGGCTCAGCCCCGCCGCCTACGCGGTGTTGCGCCAGGAGGGCACGGAGCGCCCCTTCACCAGCCCCCTCAACGGCGAGAAGCGGGCCGGCACGTTTGTGTGCGCCGGCTGTGCCCTGCCCCTGTTCAGCTCCAAGGCCAAGTACGACAGCGGCACCGGCTGGCCGAGTTTTTTCCAGCCCCTGCCCCAGGCACTGGCCACCAGGCTGGATTTCAAGCTGATCGTGCCGCGCACCGAATACCACTGCCGTCGCTGCGGCGGGCACCAGGGCCATGTGTTCGACGACGGCCCCAGGCCCACCGGCAAGCGCTATTGCAACAACGGCGTCGCCCTCACGTTCATCCCCGGCTGAACATCCCTTCGCACCGGAGCGCCATCAGCTGGTGAATTCGCTGTTGTAGGCCTCCTCGCCATGGGCGTTGATGTCGAGGCCTTGCTGCTCTTCCACATCGTTCACCCGCAGGGGCATCACCAGCCGGATCAACTGCAGGATCACGTAGGTGCCCACCGCCACGAACAGGATGGTGAAGCCGATCGCCTCGGCCTGGATCCAGAGCTGGCGGGTCTGTCCCACCAGCAGGCCATCGGCACCAGCGGGATTGAGGGTTTTCAGGGTGAACACACCGGTGAGCAGCGTGCCCAGCAGGCCAGCGACGCCATGCACGGGCAGCACATCGAGGCTGTCATCCAGGCGCCAGCGGTTCTTGAGCTGCAGCGCATAGCTGCACACCAGGGCAGCAGCGAAGCCGATCAACACCGCCGCCAACGGGCTCACGTAGCCCGCCGCCGGGGTGATCGCCACCAGGCCCGCCACCGCGCCGGTGGCCACCCCCACGGCCGTGGGTTTGCCGCGCTGAACGGTTTCGATCAGCATCCAGCCAAGGGCCGCCGCGGCCCCGGCTGTGTTGGTGGTGAGACAGGCCAGGGAGGCCAGATTGCCGGCCACCAGGCCACTGCCGCCGTTGAAGCCGAACCAGCC
>RGNC01000131.1 GCA_010029175.1 Synechococcaceae bacterium WB8_1B_136
CACCGGCATCGAGGAAGACCGCGAGAACGGCCTGGCCACGGTGGAGGCGATCCGGATGATCCGCGAGAACCTGCCCGGAGTGCACGTGGTGCTCGGCGTGAGCAACGTCAGCTTCGGCCTGTCGCCGGCAGCCCGGATCGTGCTCAATTCCGTGTTCCTGCACGACTGCTGCCAGGCGGGCATGGATGCGGCGATCGTGAGCCCGGCCAAGATCCTGCCGCTGGCCAAGATCAGCGAGGAACACCAGCAGGTGTGCCGCGATCTGATCCACGACCGTCGCCGCTTCGAGAACGGCGTGTGCGTCTACGACCCGCTCACCGAGCTCACCAAGTTGTTCGAAGGGGTCAGCGCCAAGGAGGCCCGTGCCTCCGGCCCCCAGCTCTCCGATTTGCCGATCGAGGAGCGCCTCAAGCAGCACATCATTGATGGTGAGCGCATCGGCCTGGAGGATGCGTTGAAGATCGGCCTGGAGCACTATCAGCCCCTGGAGATCATCAACACCTTCCTGCTCGATGGCATGAAGGTGGTGGGCGAGCTGTTCGGCTCCGGCCAGATGCAGCTGCCCTTCGTGCTGCAGAGCGCGGAAACGATGAAGTCGGCGGTGGCCTTCCTGGAGCCGCTGATGGACAAGCTGGAGGGCGCGGAGGCCGGCCAGCGCTCCGGCAAGGCCAGGTTCCTAATCGCCACGGTCAAGGGCGATGTGCACGACATCGGCAAGAACCTGGTCGACATCATCCTCACCAACAACGGCTACGAGGTGATCAACCTCGGCATCAAGCAGCCGGTGGAGGCGATCATCGAGGCCCAGCGCCAGCACAACGCCGACTGCATCGCCATGAGCGGCCTGCTGGTGAAATCCACCGCCTTCATGAAGGACAACCTCGAGGCCTTCAATGACGCTGGCATCAGCGTGCCGGTGATCCTCGGCGGCGCTGCCCTCACACCGCGGTTCGTGAACAAGGACTGCCGCGAGGTGTACCGCGGGCAGGTGATCTACGGCCGCGATGCCTTCGCCGATCTGCGTTTCATGGACGCCTACGTGGCCGCCAGGGACGCCGGCCAATGGGACAACCAGGCTGGCTTCCTTGGCGGTGCTCCCGAGGGCCTCGGGCTCGATGCCGCTGCGGGCCCCGACACTGCCGGCGAACCCGTCACCGCTGCCCCCGCAGCTGCTGAGACCACGGCGGCTTCAACCACCCCCAACGACCACCGCTCCGAGGCCGTGCCCGAGGAGCCGGCCCTGCAGCCGCCGTTCTGGGGCAGCCACGTGCTCACGGAGGCTGAAATCCCCCTTGAGGAGGTGTTCGCCTACCTCGACCGCAATGCCCTGTTCGCCGGCCAGTGGCAGCTGCGCAAGGCCCAGGGCCAATCCCGCGAGGACTACGAGGCGATGCTGGCCGAGAAAGCCGAGCCTGTGCTGCAGCAGTGGATGGAGCGCTGCATGGCGGAGCAGCTGCTAACGCCACGGGTGGCCTACGGCTACTACCCCTGCGGCCGCGAGGGCAACAGCCTGGTGGTCTTCGATCCCGCCAACCTGCAGGCCGGCGATGCGCCGAGCAAGGGCAGCCGCGAGCTGGGCCGCTTCGCCCTTCCCCGCCAGCGCTCCGGCAACCGCTATTGCATCGCCGACTTCTACCGCGATGCCAGCACCGACGGTGAGGGCCGCCTCCAGCCCACGGACGTGCTGCCGATGCAGGCCGTCACCATGGGGGAGCGCGCCACCGCCTTCGCCCGGGAGTTGTTCCAGGGCGACCGGTACAGCGACTACCTCTACTTCCACGGCCTGGGGGTGCAGATGGCCGAGGCCCTGGCCGAGTGGGTGCACGCCCGCATCCGCCGCGACCTGGGCTTTGCCGATCCGGTAGGCATGCCCCTGCGGGATGTGCTGGCCCAGCGCTACCGCGGCAGCCGCTATTCCTTTGGCTACCCCGCCTGCCCCAATGTGGCCGACTCCCGCCAGCAGCTCGCCTGGCTCGCGGCCGACCGCATCGGCCTCTCGATGGATGACAGCGACCAGCTGGAACCCGAGCAGAGCACCACGGCCCTGGTGGCCCTGCACAGCCAGGCCCGCTACTTCTCCGCCTGATTAGGCTCAGCCAGCCACTGCTGATCCCCCATGGCCATTGCCGGACCCGGAGGCGTTGACGACGCCATTGCCGCAGGCGTCGACCTCGACGGCAGCCCCATCCCGGCCGAGATGCTCGCCCTCTACAACGAGGTGATGGAGCTGGAGAGCAAGCGGGCCCGCAGCGGGGTGAAGAAATCCATGCGCAACCGGGTGGTCAAAACCGGCGCCAAGCACTTTGATCAGGCCACCCTGGATGCCCGGCTCCGAGCGGCGGGGTGGGATGGCCTCAAGGACAAGGAAATCGCCTTCTTCTACGGCTGATGGGCCGAGGGGGCCCAGGCCAGGGGCCCCCTCAGCTGCACATGCTTTCGAGGGTTTCGATCACCTCTTGCTGAAACTCCTCCAGGTCGGTGGAGTCGCTGAGGTCGATGCCCTCGCCCGCGGCGTTCTGGGTGAGCTCCTGGAAGTGGAAGGCCCCCTCGCCATTGGCCAGAAATTCGATGGCGGAGCTTTCACCGCTCTCCTTGAAGGCGTCGCACAGGGCCATGAAGGCGGCGTCTTCGGTGAAGTCCCAGCTCATGTAGGGGGGTCTGCTGAATGACCTTTAACGCCTGCCCCCCCGATGCCGTCAACCTCCCGGAGACTTTTTGTGCCACTCCTTCGCCAGACTCCCCTGCAGCGGTAGGCCCCACCGCCACCCTTCCACAACCCCAGAGCGCAGTCCCCTTGGCCGATCCCCATGCTGCTGCCGCCTCCGCCGAGGCCCTGAACGTGCTCGGCGAGCCGCTTGCCCTCTGTGGCTGTTCACCGATGACGGGCTGGTTCCGCGATGGCCTGTGCCGCACCAACAGCGCCGATGTGGGTCGTCACACGGTGTGTTGTGTGATGGATGAACGCTTCCTCAGCTACACCAAGGCCCAGGGCAACGACCTGAGCACCCCCCGGCCCGAGTTTCAATTCCCCGGACTGAAACCAGGTGACCACTGGTGTGTCTGCGCCAGCCGCTGGCTGGAGGCCCACGACGACGGCATGGCCCCGCCCGTGCTGCTGGAGGCCTGTGAACAGAGCACCCTGGCGGTGATTCCCCTGGCGGTGCTGCAGAGCCACGCCTGGCGTGGCGGATGATGGCGCCATGGCTCTGCGGATCGGCGTACTGGGACTGGGGGCATGGGGCAGCACCCTGGCCGGCCTGCTGAGGGCCCAGGGCCATGCCGTGAGCGGCTGGAGCCGCCGCGAGGGGGGTGATCCCGCTGATCTGCTAGCTGACCAGGACGTGGTGCTGGTGGCGGTGTCCATGGCCGGTGTGGCGGGTCTGGCTGAACGCCTCGCCCCGATCTGGCCAGGGCAGCTGCCGCTGGTGAGCTGCAGCAAGGGCATCGACGTGACCCAGCGCTGCACCCCATCGCAGCTCTGGCGGCGCCACAACCCTGAAATCCCCCTGCTGGTGCTCAGTGGTCCGAATCTGGCCTCGGAACTGGCGGCTGGACTTCCAGCCGCCAGCGTGCTGGCCGCAGCCGATGGGGATCTGGCCCGCTCCCTGCAGCATGCGCTCAGCTCCGATCGATTGCGGCTGTACACCAATGCCGATCCGATCGGCACGGAGGTGGCCGGTGCCCTCAAGAACGTGATGGCCATCGCCGCGGGCGTGTGCGATGGCCTTGGTCTGGGGGCCAATGCCAAGGGGTCGCTGCTCTGCCGCGCCCTGGTGGAAATGGGGGTGGTGATCCGGGGATTCGGGGGAGATCCCACCAGCCTCTACGGCCTGGCGGGCCTGGGCGACCTGCTGGCCACGGCCAACAGCAACCTCAGCCGCAACTACCGCTTCGGCCTGGCCCTTGCAGAAGGGCTGACGGCAGCGCAGGCCCTCAGCCGCGTGGGGGCCACCGTGGAAGGGATGCCCACCGCCGCAGCGGTGATGCAGATGGCCGGGGAACAGCACTGGCATCTGCCCATCAGTGCAGAGATCCACCACCTGGTGCAGGGTCGGGTGACCCCACGGCAGGCTGTGCGCCGGCTGATGGAGCGCGACTTGAAGGAGGAGGACCTTTCATGGCGGTGAGCAGCCCCCAGCTTCCAGCCGTGCTGGTGGAGGCCTTCGGCGCGGGGCCCCTGCAGGGCAATGGCGCGGCCGTGGTGCTGCTGAATGCCCCTGCGGCAGACCCGTGGATGCAGGCCCTGGCCGCCAGCTTCAAGCAATCGGAAACGGCCTTTCTGCTGCAGCTTGGCGATGGCGCCTGGGCTCTGCGCTGGTTCACCCCCAGCTGTGAGGTGCCCCTCTGCGGCCATGCCACCCTGGCCGCCACCCTGGCCCTGGGCCACTGGGGCCGGCTGCAGGCCGGTCAGACCGTGACCCTCCGCACCCGCAGCGGTGGCCTGGCGGTCTGCTTGCTGGGCAATGAACACAGCGATACCACAGGGGCAAGCCTGGTGCTGCCAAGCGGTGCGCTCACCGCCATGGAGGCCCCCGGCTATCTCGAGCAGCTGTTGGGTTGCCAGCTGGAGGGCTACTGGCGCTCTGGTCTTGGTTACAGGGTGGCCCTGCTGCCGGGTGCTGTGCCGCTGGCATCCGTGGGGATGCTGGCGCCGGAGCTGCAGCAGGACGACCGCCAGGGGCTGGTGCTGATGCAGCGCTGGAGCGATGCAAACCCTGCTCAACCGACTGGCCATGGGGAGGTACGGGTGCTGGGCTGCAGCCCGAATTACCAGCTGCGTTTCTTCGCACCGGGCCTGGGGATCGATGAAGACCCCGTCACCGGATCCGCCCACGCCCTGGTCGCGCCGTGGTGGATGCGAGAGCTGGACCTCCCCAGGGTGGTTGGCTGGCAGCCCTCGAGCCGCCGTGGTGGAATGATCTGCGATTCTCCGGCGCCCGGCTCTGTGCGGCTGACCGGTACTGGCCATCTCCTATGGGACGGGCACCTCAACGCTGGTGGCATGGAGCTGGATCCGCAGTCCTGGCACGCCTTGGCAGCCTGCTGAGACGGCGACGGGTGCGCACCGTGCTGGTGGGGGCACCCATGGGCATCGGCGCCCTGGGAGTGGGCTTCGTGGCCCAGGGATTGATGCCTGGCTCGAACAACCTCAGCGGCCCGATGCTGGAGGCCATGCTTGAGGTGCCGCCGCCCCATGCGGCAGCCCGGGCCAACCCGCGGGACGACCTGCAGGGGGTGGCTGCGGAGCGTTCCAGCGGTCCTGCCGGCTCGATGGCCCTGAAGGAACCGGCCCGCGGCACGCCCCTGAACCTGGAGATCCGCGTCGCCCTGCTCAACCAGGGGGGCAAGCCACGGCTGGGGGCCACTGGAGCCTGGTGGCTGCTCAGCCGTGATGGAACCGTGCTGCGCCAGGGCAGGGGAGGGGAAGGGCTCGATCTGGCCATGGAGGCGAATCTGCCCGCTGAGCTGTGGCTGGAAACCACGGCCAATGCAGCCGTGCTGGTGAATGGCCAGGCCTATGCCGGCCGGCTGCGGCTGGTGCGGGAGGAAACGGGCTGGCAAGTGGTGAACCATCTGCCGATGGAGGCCTACGTGGCCTCGGTGGTGGGGGCTGAGATGCCCAGCAGCTGGGATCTGGAGGCTCTGAAGGCCCAGGCGGTGGCGGCCCGCTCCTACGCCCTGGCGCAGATGGCCCGACCGGCCAGCGCCCACTGGCATCTGGGCGACACCACCCGCTGGCAGGCCTACCAGGGCCTCGCCAGCAGCACCGATCGCACCCGCCAGGCCGCCGCCGACACCGCCGGGCTGATCCTCAGCTACCAGGGGGGCATCGTGGAAAGCCTCTACGCGGCGAACAGCCAGATCAGCTGGGAGGCCCACGGAAACCTTGGCGCCAGCATGAGTCAGGAGGGGGCCCAGGCCCTGGCCAGCCAGGGGCAGCGCTACAACGAAATCCTCGGGCACTACTACCGCGGAGCGTCTCTGGCACGCCTGCGGCAGG
>RGNC01000132.1 GCA_010029175.1 Synechococcaceae bacterium WB8_1B_136
GTTTCTTGGCCGCGGTCGTTTTGGTGGCGGCCGCCTTGCGGCCCTTGCCCTTGCCGCTGGCTGCCTTGGCGGCCAGCAGCTCCACGGCCTGCTCGAGGGTGAGCGTGTCGGCGGTGGTGCCCTCCGGTAGGGAGGCATTCACCTTGCCCTGCTTCACATAGAGCCCGTAGGGGCCATCGAACAGCTGGATCGCCTCCTCGGAGCCATCGGGCGTGCCCAGCTCCTTGAGGGCGGTGCGGCCGCCGCGGCCCTTCTTGGGCATGGCCAACAGTTCCAGGGCCCGGCTCAGGCCCACCATCAGCACGTCGTCCTCCGCCTTGAGGGAGCGGTAGTCCTTCTCCCCCTTGCCCTTGTGGTGCACCACATAGGGTCCGAACCGCCCGAGGCCGGCCTCCACCTTGCCGCCATCGGGATGCTCACCCAGGTGCCGCGGCAGCCGCAGCAAGCCGAGGGCATCATCGAGGCTGAGCTCCTCGGGCTTGGCCCCCTTGGGCAGCGACGCCCGCTTGGGCTTGGGGTTGTCGTCGCTCACCTGGCCCCGCTGCACATAGGGGCCGAACTGGCCGAAGAGCAGATACACCAGGTCGCCGGTTTCGGGATCTTCACCGAGGGCTTCCGGACCATCCGCCTTCTGCTTGAGGATCAACTCGGCCTTCTCGGCATCGAGATCGGCGGGGGTGATCTCGTTGGGCAGGGTGGCCTTCAGCAGCTCCTCGCTGCCGTCGTCGGCCACCCGTTTGGTTTCCAGGTAGGCGCCGAAGCGGCCGATGCGCACCACGCAGGGCAGGCCCTCCAGTTCGATCGTGCGGGAGGCGGCGGGGTCGATGTCGCCCTCGCGCTGCTGCACCTGGGTCTCCAGGCCCTGGTCGCCCTTGTAGAAGCTCTCCAGGTAGGGCAGCCACTGCACCTTGCCCTGGGAGATCTCGTCGAGGGTGTTCTCCATCCGAGCGGTGAAGCTGGTGTCCACCAGGTCGGGGAAGTGCTCCTCCAGCAGGGCCGTCACCGCAAAGGCGGTGAAGCTGGGGGTGAGGGCGTTGTTCTGGAGCGTGGCGTAGCCCCGGTCCACGATCGTGCCGATGATCGAGGCGTAGGTGGAGGGGCGGCCGATGCCCTCCTTCTCCAGCATCTTCACCAGGGCCGCCTCGCTGTAGCGGGCGGGGGGCTGGGTCTGGTGGCCGAGGGCCTCCACGCCCTTGCAGGCGGGGCTGTCGCCGGCCTTGAGGCTGGGCAGCAGCACCTCCTGGCCCTCCAGGGCGGCATCGGGGTCGTCAGAGCCCTCCACGTAGGCGCGGAAGAAGCCGGGGAAGTCGATGCGCTTGCCGCTGGCGCGGAAGCTGGCGGTGCCCAGGCTGCCGCCATCGGCCTCCAGATCCACGCTGAGCATCGTGAGCCTGGCCTCGGCCATCTGGGAGGCCACCGTGCGCTTCCAGATCAGCTCGTAGAGGGCCAGGTCCCGGCCATCGAGGCCGGTGGCGGCGGGATCGCGGAAGCTCTCACCGGCGGGGCGGATCGCCTCGTGGGCCTCCTGGGCGTTGCGGGCCTTGGTGGAGAACTGGCGCACGGAGGGGCTGAGGTACTCCTTGCCGTACTTGGCCTGCACGCAGCTGCGGGCGGCATTGATGGCCTGATCACTGAGGTGCACCGAGTCGGTGCGCATGTAGGTGATGAAGCCGCGCTCGTAGAGCCCCTGGGCCGTGCGCATGGTTTCCCGGGCCGAGAGCCGCAGCTTGCGGTTGGCCTCCTGCTGCAGGGTGCTGGTGGTGAAGGGGGCCACCGGCTTGCGGATGGTGGGCTTCTCCTCCACCTCGGCCACGCGCCAGGGCGCCGCCAGCACGGCCTCCCGCAGCTGGCGGGCTTCGGCCTCGCTGAGCAGGCGAACCTTGCTGCCGGCCTTGAGGCCGCCGGTGGCCTCATCGAAGTCGGAGCCACCGGCGATGCGCTCGCCCTTGAGCTGGGTGAGCTTGGCCTCGAAACCACTGCTGCCCTGCTGCAACTGGGCCTTGAGATCCCAGTAGCTGCCGCTCCTGAAGGCCCGGCGGGCCCGCTCCCGCTGCACCAGCAGCCGCACCGCCACCGACTGCACCCGGCCGGCGGAGAGACCCCAGGCCACCTTCTTCCACAGCAGCGGCGAGAGGGTGTAGCCCACCAGGCGATCGAGGATGCGGCGGGTCTCCTGGGCGTGCACCAGCTCCATGTCGAGCTCGCGGGTCTGCTCCAGGGCCCGGCCGATGGCCTCCTTGGTGATCTCGTGGAACACCATGCGCTTCACCGGCACCTTCGGCTGGAGCAGCTGCAGCAGGTGCCAGCTGATCGATTCCCCTTCCCGGTCTTCGTCCGTGGCCAGCAGCAGCTGGTCGGCGCCCTTGAGGGCGTCCTTGAGTTCCTTCACCACCTTCTTCTTGTCCTTCGGCACCACGTAGAGGGGCTCGAAGGCGTTGGCGGTGTTCACGCCGAGGTTGGCCCACTTCTCGCCCTTGTGGGCCGCCGGAATCTCACTGGCGTTGTTGGGCAGGTCGCGCACGTGGCCCATGGAGGCTTCCACCTGGAAGTCCTTCGGAAGGAAGCCGCGGATGGTGCGGGCCTTCGTGGGGCTCTCGACGATGACCAGCGTGTGAGCCACAGGCAGGCGGGAAACCGCTTCCCTCTTTATCGCATCGCCGGTCAAGCCTGACGAGCAGCGCGGGCCAACAATGCCCAAACCACAGCGCCAGCGCGGCTACAGTCCAGCCAACCGGGCGACCCTTCCCAGCTGTGATCTCCCTCCTGGCGGCCGCTGCATCCCTGAACGAT
Organism: Synechococcaceae bacterium WB8_1B_136; assembly: GCA_010029175.1. Taxonomy (GTDB): domain Bacteria; phylum Cyanobacteriota; class Cyanobacteriia; order PCC-6307; family Cyanobiaceae; genus Vulcanococcus. Next base: position 2,791 of record RGNC01000132.1, read on the forward strand.
CCAGCCGGCGCGGTGAGTGCCATCACCTCCCTGCAGCTCAACGCTGGCGCCATCGCACCAGAAGGTGCCGTGCTGCTGGCGATGGTGGCCTGCCTGCTGGTGGACCTGGCCGGCGAGAAAGCCGCCAGCCGCTGGGTTCCGCTGTTCTCCTATGCCGGCCTGGGCGGTGCCCTGGGGCTGCTGGCGCTGCAGTGGAACGCCGCGCCCCTGGAGCCCTCCTTCCTGGGGTCCTTCCTGGCGGACAACCTGGCCATCGCCTTCCGGGCTGTGGTGGCCGCCTCCACGCTGCTGTCGCTGCTGATCAGCTGGCGCTATGTGGAGCGGGCCGGCACGCCGGTGATGCTGCTGTGCGGCTCCACCGATCTGGTGAGCATCTTCGTGTCGCTGGAAACCCTCTCGGTGGCCAGCTACCTGCTGTCGGGCTACATGAAGCGCGACGCCCGCAGCTCGGAGGCGGCGCTGAAATATCTGCTGGTGGGCTCCGCTGCCGCCGCCGTGTTCCTCTACGGCGCCTCCCTGCTCTACGGCCTCACCGGCGGGGAAACCAGCCTGGAGGCGGTAGGCCTGGCCCTGCAGACCAGCGCCACCCCCGTGGCGGCCCTGGCCCTGGTGTTCGTGCTGGCCACGGTGGCCTTCAAGATTGCGGCGGTGCCCTTCCACCAGTGGACCCCCGATGTGTATGAGGGCTCCCCCACGCCGGTGGTGGCCTTTCTGTCGGTGGGCTCCAAGGCTGCGGGCTTTGCCCTGGCCCTGCGCATCCTGGTGGGCTGCTTCGAGCCCTTCGAGGCCCAGTGGAAGCTGCTGTTCACCGTGCTGGCGATCCTGAGCATGGTGCTGGGCAACGTGGTGGCCCTGGCCCAGACCTCCATGAAGCGGATGCTGGCCTACAGCTCCATCGGCCAAGCGGGCTTCGTGATGATCGGCCTGGTGTGCGGCACCGAAGACGGCTACGCCGCGATGGTGCTCTACATGGCGGCCTACCTGTTCATGAACCTGGGGGCCTTCGCCTGCATCATCCTCTTCTCCCTGCGCACCGGCTCCGACCGCATCAGTGATTACGCCGGCCTCTACCAGAAGGATCCACTGATCACCCTCGGCCTGAGCCTCTGCCTGCTGTCGCTGGGTGGCATCCCGCCGATGCTGGGCTTCTTCGGCAAGATCTATCTCTTCTTCGCCGGCTGGGCCGATCACCAATACCTGCTGGTGGTGGTTGGTCTGCTCACCTCCGTGATCTCGATCTACTACTACATCTCGGTGATCAAGATGATGGTGGTGAAGGAACCGCAGGAGGCCTCCGATGTGGTGAAGGCCTACCCCGCCGTGAGCTGGGGCATCGCCGGACTGCAGCCCCTGCGGGTGGCCCTGATCTCCTGTGTGGTGGTGACCGCCGTGGGCGGCATCCTCTCCAACCCCCTGTTCAACTGGGCCAGTGGCGCCGTGGCCGGCACGCCGATGCTGCAGAAGGCGTTGGCCTCAGCCACGGCCCTGCCGATCGGTTGATGGGGGAGCCGGTTGCCGAGCTCGAGCATGTCCGCAAGGTGTACGGCAGCGGCGACACCGCCGTACATGCCCTCGACGACCTCAGCCTCACCGTACAGCGGGGGGAATACCTGGCGGTGATGGGCACCTCCGGCTCTGGCAAGAGCACGGCCATGAACATCCTCGGCTGCCTCGATCGCCCCACCAGCGGCAGCTACCGGCTCAATGGCACGGCCGTGGAGGGCCTCAGCGCCGATGCCCTGGCGGACCTGCGCAACCGCGAACTGGGCTTTGTGTTCCAGCAGTTCCATCTGCTGCCGGAGCTCACGGCCCTGGAGAACGTGATGCTGCCGATGGTGTATGCCGGCGTTCCGGCCGAACAACGGCAGGAACGGGGCATCGCGGCCCTGCAGCGGGTGGGCCTGGGGGATCGGCTGCACAACAAGCCCAACCAGCTCTCCGGCGGCCAGCAGCAGCGGGTGGCCGTGGCCCGGGCGATCATCAACCAGCCGAATCTGTTGCTGGCCGACGAACCCACCGGCGCCCTCGATTCCCGCACCACCGCCGAGGTGCTGGATCTGTTCGACGAGCTGCACCGCGCCGGCATGACCGTGCTGCTGGTGACCCACGAGCACGACGTGGCCGAGCGGGCCGAGCGCATCGTGCACTTCCACGACGGCCGCCTGGTGGAGAGCGGCGCCGGTTCGCAGCTCTAGCCGCGGGGCCGCTCCAGGCTGGCCAGCAGCTGGCCGATCAACAGGGCGATCGCATCGCTGCCCTTGAGGCCGGTGCCGGGATCCAGCTCCCCCGGATCCATCGCCACCCAGCCGCCATCGGCGGGCTGGCGCAGCTCGAAGTGCAGGTGCGGCCCGGTGCTGAGGCCCGTGCTGCCCACGCGGCCCAGCACCTCGCCCTGGCGCACCCACTCGCCCTCCTTCACATACAGCTCCGAGAGGTGCCCGTAGAGGGTGCGCCGCAGCGGGCGCTGGTGTTCCAGCTCCACCGCCAGGCCGTAGCCCCCGGCCAGGCCGCTGCTCACCACCCGGCCCGAGATGGCCGCCACCACCGGCGTGCCCTCAGGGGCGGCCAGATCCTCGCCGGCGTGCAGGCGCCAGTAGCCCAGCACCGGATGCAAGCGCCAGCCGAACCCGCTGGTGGTTTCCGCTGCGCCGATGATCGGCAGCAGCAGGCGGCGATTGCCGTTGCCCAGCAAGGGGGCGGGGCGGGGTGTCACCCGGAACACACTGGCCAGGTTGAAGTTGCCCCCGGCCCCGGCCAGCAGCGCCGACACCGGCACCGTGAGCGGCGGCAGCGGCACGCCATCGGCCCCAATGCGGCCGCCGCCCAGGAGCGGATCACCGCTGGCCCCACTGCCGCCCGGCAGGCCCCGGCGGCCCCAGCGGATAGCCAGGCCACCGCTGCACTCCTGGCTGGAGAGTGCCCCCTTGCGGCAGGCCTGCTGGAAGGCCCCCACATCCAGGGGCTGCACCCCTGCACCGCCGCGCATCAGGCTGCGCTCGGAGGGGGTCACCACCCCCTGCCGCACCAGCTCATCGAGCGACTGATCGAAACGGCGCGGTGCCGGGGCACCACCCAGGGCGCCGGGATCGGGCCGCAGCGGCGGGT
>RGNC01000133.1 GCA_010029175.1 Synechococcaceae bacterium WB8_1B_136
AGCCCCGGGTCGGTGGCCGTCACGCAGTTCCACTGCAGGGTGTGCAGGTAGCTGGAGAACACCCGCGGATCGTCGAACCCCCGCTGCCCGATCGTCTCCCAGGTGCTCTGCCCCAGGACCCGGGCATCCACCTCCCGCTCCCAAAACACCTCGGTGATCTGCCCGTTGGCGTCGTCATCCAGACAGGCCAGCCGCACCACGGTGTCAAGGCCGTCCTCTTCTGGCAGCCAGACCTCCTCCACCAGGTGGTGATGGCTGCGGCAGTGGACCACGCAGCCTTTGGTGGGCGCCATTGGCATACATGCCTGTGTCATGACTGGCTGACCAACAGCTGCCTGACAAGCCCGATCAGCTCTTTCTTGCTGAATCTCTCCAACGGCCGAGGCGGTGGCTCTACCCCATGCTGCTCCAGAACCTTGGCTAGGTCTGCTTTCTTGTACTTGCTGAAGCCCTTGATCCCGTGCTGCTTGCACAGGCCCTTGAGGGTGGCGACGCTCTGCTGCTGGAACGAGCCACGGCCGAGTAGAGCCAAGGCGCTGCCGCCAGCCCCCCCGGCGGGGCTGTTGAGATCCTCGATCGCCTGAGCCGTCCGTTTCAGGTGCGTATCCACCCGCCGGTAGACGCGGGCATCGGTGCCGGCGAGCTCACGGGAGGTGGCTTCCAACAGGTCGGCAATCGAGGGGGATGCGCTCGCCATGGTTCAGGCCTCGGGCTCCAGCTGGCTTGACTCACTGGCAATCGCAGCGGCTTTGGCCTTCACGGCGCGCCACTGGCGGGTCAGTTGCACGCTTCGGCGATGGCATCGCCGGTGGCCTCCAGCTCGCGGATCACCTGCACCAGGCGACTGTTCATGGCGTGCAGGCGCGCCTTGGCGCGGGCCTCGTTGCCGAGATCGGCCTCCAGCTCCTGCAGCTCCCGCTGAAGCTCGGCAATCACCACACCGCGCTTCTCGCTCTGGCTGCGGAACACACCGCGCGAGATGTTGACGCTGATCAGCGCCGAGCGCATGGCGTCGTAGTGGCTGCGCAACTCCTCGTCAGGTGGGCTGGCGGGGAAGCGTGTGGCGGAGCTGTTGGTCATGGCGGTGGAAGCTCTTTGTTCAGCGTTGCGGATGGTGTTGCTCCGTTCATCCCCTGTCCGGGGGATTGGGCTCACTTGGCTGCGATCTGATTGCCGCAGGCATTGGCGCCATTGATCAGGCCGGGGCTGCGCGCCTCCAGCGGGCATGGCGTAGGGGGTCTTCTCCGCTTCTGTTCGTTCTAGGACAATCCTCGAACTTGGCCAGACTCAGCACATCCTCCATCTGGGGGACCGCACCACCTGGGGCTAAACGGGCCGAGCGGTGGTGCTGGATACGGCTGGGTGCCGCCGTGTTCGCCTCCCCCGACGCCTTCACCACCATCACGGGCCCGCGCCACTGGCATCTGCTGATGCGCGCCCGGCCCGTGGACACCCAGTGCTTTGTGCTGGCCTGCTCGACGGCCCGGCAAGAAGCTGGCGTGGGCTACCCCAGCTACGGCTATTCGCTGGTGGTGGATCCCTGTGGAACGGTGGTTGCCGAAGCAGGCAGTGGTGAACAGGTGCTGCATGCCCAGCGGGTTCAAACGCAGCTCGCCCTCCCTCGCCGCACGATTCCGAAGGGCAACAGGCGCCGGCATGATCTCGATCGGCTGCCGGTACAACGGCACACCTCAGGCCCGCCACCAGCTGAAGGCGGCGACCACCACAAACGCCAACAGGGAACACCACTGAAAACGGCGATCCATGCGATTGATCCGCTCCATCACCACCGCCTGCTGATCGGTGGCAGCGGCAGTGTAGACATTTGTACCCCAGACAAACAAGCCAAAGAGGGCCATCGACACCACATAACTGTAGGCAAACAAATCATCGAGAAAGGTGGAATAGGGGAGCCTTGGCAGGCTGCTGTGATACGACTGCTGCAGAAAGATCAAGGTCAGCAGAGCGGTTGAAGGAATGGCCAGGCGCACATCACCCAGCGATCCCTCCACGGACGGCGCCATCAACACGATCGCGTTCACGATCATCAGGGGCAGGACCCAGTTGATCAGGCCCGTCCACACATTGGATCGGTACACCATCTCCAGGCGCATCTGGGCCATCACCGGCTGGAACCAGCTGCCGAACTTGGTGGATGCACGATGGAGATAGGGCTTGAAACTGGCCCCTCCCCGCTCATAGCCACTGAGCTCACCGGCTTCCCCGATCAGCGCCCCCATCGGCTGCTCCGGAATCAGCCGAACGTCCGCATATTTATTCGACATCCAAGACTGGCCAGCCTGCAGGATGATCGGCAGGCTGAGGGAATCGAAGGGATCGCGGCGAAAACTGATGCTGTCGTCGTAGAAGCGGCTGGAGAAGGTATAGAGCTGATAGTGCCGCCCGCCGGAGAGCAGGATCGGCAAGGGCGTGGCCACCTCAAAGGTGGAGTCCCAGGTTTCGATCCGGTTGAGCATTCTCACCAGATCCTTCGCAGTGGTGGCGTGGCTGGTCATCATCTCCTGCACGGAGGCAGGCCACTCCAGCCAGAAGTGTCCATCCGCCGTGAAGGTGCGGGAGTTGAGATTCAACTCATAGATCTGATCCACATGGATGCCACAGCTGATGGTGGGGTGCTCGCGCACGAGCCGCTCGCTCACCACCACCGGCTCCAGCCTGGACGGGGTCTTGCCGGCCACGGGACCACGCAGGCTGCTCCCTGCGATCAGCCCCACCAGCAGGACCAGCCCCCAGAACCAACGCCAGCGCAGACCACGGATCAAACCCTGCAAGATCCGCTGGCCCCGACCCACTGCGACCACTCTGACGACGGTGCGTTCAGACGTCATCAACCGCTGGCTTTTGAGCCAGCGCAACGCTGGCGCTCAGCTGAGCGAGCGGCCCAGCAGCAGATCCCGCGCACCGTTCACCAGCTGCATCGTGTCGTGCGCACCGCCACGGTCGGGGTGATGTTCGCTGGCACAACGCTTCCAGGCCTGGTTCACCTGGCTTTCGCTCAGGCGGCCCGAGAGGGGCAGGTGCAGGCGTTGGCGCGCCACGATCGCATCGAGGTCCGGGTGCTTGCCGAGCGGACCCCAGTCCGCCTTGCTGAGGGCCGGACTGCGCTTGCTGCCGGCCTTGCGCTTGCGGCTTTTGCTCGCCCCGCCGCCCCCGAAGCCTTTGCTCGCTGCCGCCTCTGAGGCTGGGCTCTGCTGCTGGGATGGGCTCCTGGTGGTGGTGAGCTGAACGGCCGGCCGTTCTACGGTGGTCTGCGGCATTGGGCCTCTCGCTTGCCTTCAGCTTGCTCCACCGGGGTTTTCTGGGGTGGGCGACTACCCCCTTCCTTGGGTGTTCACCGGCACAGTCAGAGTGGCTCGGTGCCCTCACTCAGGATCGCCAGGTAGCCGTCGTAGGCGAACAGACGATTGCGGCGGCCACCCGTGATCTCGCGCGCGATGCCGAGGTCAACCAGGGCTTCGATCGCTTTGCTGGCGGTGCTGCTGACCTCGTAATGCCCGGTACCGTCGCGCCGCATGGGGGCCGGCAAAGGTTGAATACGCCTCCAGCTTATTCAAGGGAAGCGTGTTTCCCGTGAATAGCGGCCTCGAGCGCTGGTGCCTGCGTCGGTTCCAGCACAGCCCAGGTGGGTTCCCTGCGAGTCTTGCCGATCTGATCACGCGCCTGCACGAGCTCCGCTGCATCTGCCAGGTGACGAGTGTTCCCACCGGGCTCCAGAGTAGGAAGGGGATCAGCAGCAGCACCGCGGCCGTGGAGTGGGATTGCACCAGCACCGCCAGGGCCACGCCCCAGAGCCAGCCCGCCAGGCCGACAGCGGTGCCGTTGGCCAGCCGCCGGCTGGTGCAGATCAGCCAGGTGTAGCTCTGCACCAGCAGCAGCAGCACCAGATAGCCCACCATCAGGCCCCAGCTCCAGCTGGCGTTCCAGGCCAGCAGCGCGGAGGCGTAGAAGCAGGCGTAGATGGCGATCCAGATCAGCGGGATCAGGCCCTCAAACGTGAGCCAGGCCGGCCGCCGCAGCCGCAGGAACCAGGCGAACTGCTCGCGGTTGGGGTTGAGCAGCACGCCCACCGCCACCATCACCAGCAGGATCAGCACTGCGGCCGCCATGGGATCGTCCGGAACTCTCCCCAGCCTGGCGCCGGCTTGGGCCGGTGGCACCTTGCCCTGCTGCTTCGAGCAGGATCATGGAAGCGCTGATCAGCCCCAACCACCATGCAGCTGGACGGTGTGGTCTTCTACGGGCGGCACGGCGAGCACGCCCTGCAGATGTTCGGCCTGGAGCAGGAGCTGCAGCGCTGGCAGGGGGCGCGGGTGCTCGATTGCCCGGGCGGTCCAGGGTCGCTGGCTGCGCTGCTGGCGGCGGCCGGGGTGGAGGTGATCGCCTGTGATCCCCTCTATGCCCTCAGCAACGCCGAACTCCGCCAGCGCACCCTCGACGATCTCGCCCTCTCGCTGCGCAAATCCGAAACCAGCAGCATGCTGCGCCCCGGCTTTGATCTTGAACCGGTGCGTCGTTCCCACCTCGAGAGCCTGGAGGCGTTCCTGGCCGATCGCGAGGCGCACCCCGAGCGCTACCTGGCGGCTTCGCTGCCGGAGTTGCCCTTCGCCAGCGGCAGTTTTGATCTGGTGCTGAGCGGGCATCTGCTGTTCAGCTATGCCCCGGTGGCCGATGGCGGGTTGATGACCGGCTCCGGCCTCGATCTCCTCTGGCATCGCACCGCCCTGGCGGAGCTGTGCCGCGTGTGCCGATCCGACGTGCGCCTCTATCCCGCCCACACGCAGACCCTGCCGGCCCTGCGCCATCCCTACGCCGAAGCCCTGCTGGCCGATCTGCCCTCCCCCTGGCAGGGCAGCTTCATGCCCCGCAGCTACGACCAGGGCTTCAGCGGCTGCACCGATGGCCTGCAGCTGACGCGCCAGCTGGCCCTCAGCGTGGCAGCGCCTGGGCCAGCACGCTGATCAGCGCCGTATCCACGCTCAGAATCCGATCGCCCAGGCCCACCGGCTGGGCGATCACCGCTTCCGCCAGGGCCAGCTCAAACGGCACGAACCCACCCTCGGGCCCGATCATCACCACCGCCGGCACGGACGGTGCTGCCGCCAGAGACATCCCAGCCCCCGGGGCGGCGATCCAGCAGGGACGGCCGCCGCACAGCTCCGGCAGCTGATCCTCCACGAACGGGCGGAAGCGGCGGTGCAGCTGAACCGTGGGGGGGATCGTGTCGCGCGATCGCTCCAGGCCCGCCTGCAGCGCCTCCTGCAGCCGGGCCGGTTGCAGCAGCGGGCTGTGCCAGTAGCTCTTCTCCACCCTGGCGCTGTGGATCAGGTGGAGATTGGCAACGCCAAACTCGGCGCACTGGCGCAGGATCCGCCGCAGCATCTTCGGCCGTGGCAGGGCCAGCACGATGTCGTAGCGATGCCTGGCCGGTGGCGGCTCGCTGAGCAGAACACTCAGGCGCACGCCGGTTGGCTCCAGCGCTTCGATCACCCCCTGGCCGCACAGACCCCCAAGCAGGCCCACCCGCAGGCTGTCGCCAACCTGGGCCTTCAGCACCTCGCGGATGTGCACGGCGCGCCGGTCGCGCAGCACAACCTCATCAGCCGTGATCCAGTCGTCCGGATGCAGCAGAACGATGTTCATCCCAGCTCCATCCCGGATCCAGCCCCGATGCCCTGCGGCCTAGCTTGCAACGCTCCTGCCCCGGCCCCGCGTGGACACCGCCCGCCTGCTTGCCCTGTTCACCAAGCCCTACGGCGCCCCCGCCCCCAGCGAAGCCCAGTGGCGGGAGCTCTATGCCGACGACGTGCATTTCCAGGACCCCACCCAGGAGAAGCAGGGCATCACC
>RGNC01000134.1 GCA_010029175.1 Synechococcaceae bacterium WB8_1B_136
CCGCACTCTGCACGGGGGCGGCAGGGGAGAGCTTCTCTATTGCATCGGTGGTAGATTGCCCCCAAAGGCTGGCCTGAGCGCGCGTCCCGGTGGGACAGGCCTTGCCCCTGCCGGATTCCATGAGCGACGCCACAAAAGTCCAGGCTGCCTACGGCGCCGAGCAGATCCAGGTGCTGGAAGGCCTGGAGCCGGTGCGCAAGCGCCCGGGCATGTACATCGGCTCCACCGGTCCCCGGGGCCTGCACCACCTGGTATACGAGGTGGTCGACAACTCGGTGGACGAGGCCCTGGCCGGCCACTGCACCGACATCGAGGTGGTCCTCAATGAGGACGGCAGCTGCAGCGTGACCGACAACGGCCGCGGCATCCCCACCGACGTCCACCCCCGCACCGGCAAGAGTGCCCTGGAAACGGTGCTCACCGTGCTCCATGCCGGCGGCAAGTTCGGTGCCGGTGGCTACAAGGTGTCCGGCGGCCTGCACGGCGTGGGCGTGTCGGTGGTGAACGCCCTCTCCGAGTGGGTGGAGGTCACCGTGCACCGGCAGAACCAGGTGCATCGCCAGCGCTTCGAGCGCGGCAACCCGATCGGCAGCCTGGCCTCCGAGCCCGCCGCTGAAGCGGGCCGCACCGGCACCGCCGTGCGGTTCAAGCCGGATATCGAGATCTTCTCCACCGGCATCGAGTTCGATTTTGGCACCCTCTCGGCCCGCCTGCGCGAACTCGCCTACCTCAATGGTGGCGTGAAGATCGTGTTCCGCGATGAGCGGCCTGCGGCCCGCTCTGCCACGGGCGAGGCCCACGAAGAGATCTACCACTACGAAGGCGGCATCAAGGAATACGTTGCCTACATGAATGCGGAGAAGGATCCGCTGCACCCCGAGATCATCTATGTGAACTCGGAAAAAGATGGTGTTCAGGTGGAGGCTGCCCTTCAGTGGTGCGTGGATGCCTACTCCGACAGCATCCTGGGCTTCGCCAACAACATCCGCACCGTGGATGGTGGCACCCACATTGAGGGCCTCAAAACGGTGCTCACCCGCACCCTCAATGCCTTTGCCAAGAAGCGCGGCAAGCGCAAGGAGGCTGATGCCAACCTGGCCGGCGAGAACATTCGCGAGGGCCTCACCGCCGTGCTTTCGGTGAAGGTGCCGGAGCCGGAGTTTGAAGGCCAAACCAAAACCAAACTCGGCAACACCGAAGTGCGGGGCATCGTGGATTCCCTGGTGGGTGAAGCCCTGGCTGAATACCTGGAATTCAACCCCTCGGTGATCGATCTGATCCTCGAGAAAGCCATCCAGGCCTTCAACGCCGCCGAGGCCGCCCGCCGCGCCCGCGAACTGGTGCGCCGCAAGAGCGTGCTCGAGAGCTCCACCCTCCCCGGCAAGCTCGCCGATTGCTCCTCCCGCGATCCGGGGGAGTCCGAGATCTACATCGTGGAGGGCGATTCCGCCGGTGGCTCCGCCAAGCAGGGCCGCGACCGTCGCTTCCAGGCGATCCTGCCCCTGCGGGGCAAAATTCTCAACATTGAGAAAACCGACGACGCCAAGATCTACAAGAACACTGAGATTCAGGCCCTGATTACTGCCCTGGGCCTGGGCATCAAGGGCGAAGACTTCGACGAGAAGAACCTGCGCTACCACCGCATCGTGATCATGACCGATGCCGACGTGGATGGCGCCCACATCCGCACCCTTCTGCTCACCTTCTTCTACCGCTACCAGAAGGCGCTGGTGGAGGGCGGCTACATCTACATCGCCTGCCCGCCGCTCTACAAGGTGGAGCGCGGCAAGAATCACACCTACTGCTACAACGAGGGCGACCTCAAGAAGACCGTGGAGAGCTTCGGCGAGAAGGCCAACTACACGATTCAGCGCTTCAAGGGCCTGGGCGAAATGATGCCTAAGCAGCTCTGGGAAACCACCATGGATCCCACCACCCGCACCATGAAGCGGGTGGAGATTGAAGATGCCCTCGAGGCCGATCGCATCTTCACGATCCTGATGGGCGACAAGGTGGCTCCCCGCCGCGAATTCATCGAGACCCACAGCGCCGAGCTCGACTTCGCGCAGCTGGATATCTGATGGCGCTGGCCGCCCATCTTGCTCCACCTCCCCGTTCCATCGCCGGCTGGCATGTGGCGGCACTGCTGGGCTTTGCCCTGTTCGCCCCAGCCACGCTTCCGGCCGGTGGCGCCGAACGCCGTCAGCCGGAGCTGCGCCGCCGACAGCCCCGCGAGCCCCTGTTGTCCACGCGGATGATGGCCCTGCAGTGCGCGCCGGAGCAGCGGGCGCCGGCCCTCACCCAGCTGCCGGCTGGCGAGCCGTTGCAGGTGCTCCGCGGTTGGCAGGCCCCCGGCGGGCGCCGCTGGCTGCAGGTGCAGGCCGCCATCGGTCTCGGCCTGGCGCGGCGTGGCTGGCTCGTCGCTGACGCCGAGCAGGGCTGAGCCAGGGCAGGGGGACGCCTTCATCCATGCGCGACGTTCTGCTGGTGTCTATCGGTGCCGTGCCCGGAGCCTGGTTGCGGTTCCGCCTGGTGAACCACTTCGAGCCGATGCTGCCCCGCAGGCACTGGGGCACCGCCTCGGTGAACATCACGGCCAGTTTTGCCCTGGGTCTGATCTCAGCTCTGGCCCGCAACTGCGGCGGCGGCCACGAGATTGGACTGCTGCTGGGGGTCGGCTTTCTGGGCAGCCTCAGCACCTTTTCCAGCTTCAGCGTGGAGATGCTGCAGTCGTGGCTGGCGGGCCTGCGGCGCGAAACCCTCCTGCTGATGGGGGCCTCCGTGCTGGCTGGCCTGGCGGCCGTGGCCCTCGGCCTCGCCATCGGTGGGGCTTGAGGCTGGCTGGGGTGGATTGCAACGATGCCTGAGCGCTCCCTCTCGAATCGCCGGCTGCGCTTTGAGCTGCGTGAGTTGCTGTTGGTGGCCGTCGGGGCGGTGCCCGGCGCACTGATGCGCTGGCAGGCCGGCGTCCAGCTGGGCCCCTGGCTTGGGGGCAGCGCCGGAGCCGATCTGCTGGTGAACCTGGTGGGCTCCTTCCTGCTGGGTGTCCTGGCGGGTCCGATCCCCCATCGCACCAGCCTGGTGCTGCTGCTGGGCATCGGCTTCTGCGGCTGCCTCACCACCTTCAGCAGCTGGATGCTGGATGTGGTGAAGCTGATCCAGCAGCAGCGGCCCCTGCTGGGGCTCGTGCTGGTGGTGGCGAGCCTGGCGCTCGGGCTGCTGTTCGCCGCCCTGGGCCTGCTGCTCAGCCGCCAGGTGTTCCGCGGCGAGGATTAACCCATGAACCCGCTTCCGGCTGCCCGCCCGCCGGTGGGTAGTTGGCCGACACTCTCCCTGAATCCGTACAGCCTGTACAGAATTCGGGAGAGCGCCTGGGCCGTATCGGGGGAGGGTGCCGGAAGGGGTCACTCAGCTCCCCTCTCCCCTGGCCGCGGCCCTCAGGCGGCCAGGGCGGCTTCGATCGCGGCCTTGAGTTCGGCTGAATCCGGCTCCACGCCGCTCTTGAAGCGGGCCAGCACCGTGCCGTCCTTGCCGATCAGGAATTTCTCGAAGTTCCAGGCCACAGCGCCCTCAGGCTCGGCCTGGATCAGGGTGTCGAACGGGGCCTCGGTGATGCGCACCTTCTCGTAGAGGGGGAAGCTGGCGCCGTAGGTGGTGGAGCAGAACTGCTGGATCTCCGCCAGGCTGCCGGGCTCCTGGGCGCCGAAATCGTTGCAGGGGAAGCCCAGCACCGAGAAGCCCTGGCCGCCGTACTGCTCCTGCAGGGCCTGCAGGCCGGCGTACTGGCGGGTGAAGCCGCAGCGGCTGGCCACATTCACGATCAACAACACCTGGCCGTTCAGATCGCCGAGGCGCTGCTCGGCGCCGTTGGCGGCCTTCACCACCACATCGCTCAGATTCACGGCCATGGTTCGGGAACTGCCGGGCTGCCGGCTTCAACGACCGGCGGACCCTAGCGGGCGTGAGCCCATACACTCGGTGCGCCGCAGCCCCGAGGCCCCATGAGCGAGGCAACCGCTGCTGCGGGTAAGAGCGCTGCCAATGGCGCGGCCCTGCCCGAGGTGGTGGCGCAGCAGCTCAAGGGTCTACTGGAGTCGGGCAATTACGACGCCGTGAAGCTCCTGCTGGAGCCGGTGCAGGAGGTGGATACGGCCGAGGCCATCGGCAGCCTGCCCAAAACACTGCAGGCCCTGGCCTTCCGGCTGCTGCCCAAGGATGAGGCGATCGAGGTGTACGAGTACCTCGACCCCAGCGTGCAGCAGACCCTGCTGGAGCGACTGCGCTCCGGCGAGGTGCTGGAGCTGGTGGAGGAGATGTCACCCGACGATCGGGTGCGCCTGTTCGATGAGCTGCCGGCCAAGGTCGTGCGCCGCCTGCTGGCCGAACTCAGCCCGGCCGAGCGCCGCGTGACGGCCCAGTTGCTGGGCTACGAACCGGAAACGGCTGGTCGTCTGATGACGACCGAGTTCATCGATCTCAAGGAATTCCACAGCGTGGCCCAGGCCCTGGCGATCGTGCGCCGCCGCGCCCGCGACACCGAGACCATCTACGCCCTCTACGTGACCGATGCCTCGCGCCACCTCACCGGCATCCTCTCGCTGCGGGATCTGGTGGTGGCCGATCCCGAGGAGCGGCTGGGTGATGTGATGACCCGCGAAGTGGTGAGCGTGGGCACCGACACCGACCAGGAGGAGGTGGCCCGGGTGATCCAGCGCTACGACTTCCTGGCCGTGCCGGTGGTGGATCGGGAGCAGCGGCTGGTGGGGATCGTCACCGTCGACGACGTGATCGACGTGATCCAGCAGGAGGCCACCCGCGACCTCTACGCCGCCGGTGCGGTGCAGGCCGGCGACGAGGACGACTACTTCCAGAGCAACCTGTTCACCGTGGCCCGCCGCCGCGTGGTGTGGCTGCTGGTCCTGCTGCTGGCCAACAGCGGCACCGCCGCGGTGATCGCCTCGATGGATGGCGTGCTGCACAAGGTGGTGGTGCTGGCGGCCTTCATCCCGTTGCTGATCGGCACCGGCGGCAACGTGGGCGCCCAGAGCTCCACCGTGGTGATCCGCGGCCTCAGCACCCAGCGCATCCAGAGTCTCGGGGTGGTGCAGGCCATCTGGCGCGAGGCGGTGGCGGGCGCGCTGCTGGGGCTGTTGATGATGCTGGTGGTGATCCCCTGGTCGGCCTATGTGAGCGGCGGCAACTGGCTGGTGGCCGGGGCTGCCGGCTTCAGCCTCGTGGCGATCACCACCCTGGCGGCCACGGCCGGCGCGGCCCTGCCGCTGCTGTTTGATCGCCTGGGGCTCGACCCGGCCCTGATGTCGGCGCCGTTCATCGCCACCGCCACCGACGTGGCCGGGGTGTTCATCTACCTGCAGACCGCCTCCTGGCTGCTGACGCGGTTTCCGGCTTCCTGAGAGCCTCTTCACACTTCTTCAGGGTAGGCTTTACATCAGTTCACGGATAAGGCCGTGGCCGTTGCCGTCGCTGCTTCAGAAGTCGCCTCCGCGGGCACCGATCTGGTGCGCTCCTACCTGCGGGACATCGGCCGGGTGCCGCTGCTCTCCCATGAGCAGGAGATCACCCTGGGCCGTCAGGTGCAGGAGCTGATGGCCATCGAGGAGGTGGAGCAGGAGCTCAGCATGCGGGCCGGTGGTGCCAAGCCCAGCCCCGAGCAACTGGCCCAGGCCGCCGGCCTGACGCCCCAGCTGCTGAAGAAGCGGCTGCGGGCCGGGCAGCGGGCCAAGGAGCGGATGGTGGCGGCCAACCTGCGGTTG
>RGNC01000135.1 GCA_010029175.1 Synechococcaceae bacterium WB8_1B_136
AGGGTCACCACGCGCTGGTGACATCACTTGATTGGAAACTTAGTGCTAAAACCATGCTAGCGGGAAGATGTAACCAAGCGGTCACCACGCGCTGGTGACATCACTTGATTGGAAACCCGAACGTATAGTCACGTATAGTCAATCGAACAGAATTTTCCCAGTCACCACGCGCTGGTGACATCACTTGATTGGAAACATCTCTCCTGGCAAGCAGTCGAGCATCTTGGGTGAGCAGTGTCACCACGCGCTGGTGACATCACTTGATTGGAAACGTTGCGTAGCCGTTAGCTTTGCACCAATCCATGTGGGTCACCACGCGCTGGTGACATCACTTGATTGGAAACAGTTCATTGCACAGATTCGTAAGATTCAGCGCGGGCAACGTCACCACGCGCTGGTGACATCACTTGATTGGAAACGTGTTGGTGGGAGTCAGCTTAAAAGTTGCGCTAGGTGGTCACCACGCGCTGGTGACATCACTTGATTGGAAACAACCTTTCAGCGCCCAGAAAATAATGCGAGCCTGTTGCGTCACCACGCGCTGGTGACATCACTTGATTGGAAACCGTAAAGTTTAGCGTTCTCAACCGTGATAGGTTGATTCTGTCACCACGCGCTGGTGACATCACTTGATTGGAAACCGCTTATACGGATCAGTTTGTTGCGTAGCTGAATGCGATGGAAGTCACCACGCGCTGGTGACATCACTTGATTGGAAACTTCTCATCACACCAAGTTTCGGCGGCAGCACCAATAGGTCACCACGCGCTGGTGACATCACTTGATTGGAAACTGAATAGCCTATGCCGATGCGATCATTGCAGCGATCGATCAGCAGTCACCACGCGCTGGTGACATCACTTGATTGGAAACAAACTGCCCCAACACTTCGCGGCGTTTCTTCTCCGCTTTCAGCAGGTCACCACGCGCTGGTGACATCACTTGATTGGAAACACACTAGTCATTGCATTAATTGTGATGGAACTCTGCGTTAGTCACCACGCGCTGGTGACATCACTTGATTGGAAACGGGGATGCCGTAATGGTGCTGAAAAGGATAGGCGAGTCACCACGCGCTGGTGACATCACTTGATTGGAAACTCGGACCATATAGACGGGCAAGGGGCCCTGCGTCTAAGGGTCACCACGCGCTGGTGACATCACTTGATTGGAAACTCTTCCATGGCCTCAACGTACTCGTTAGAACCATAGTCACCACGCGCTGGTGACATCACTTGATTGGAAACGCGTTGACAGTGAAACCCAATCCGTTTGCATTCTGCAGAGGTCACCACGCGCTGGTGACATCACTTGATTGGAAACCATACCCATAAGGATCGCTTAACTGTCAAACACGAACGAGTCACCACGCGCTGGTGACATCACTTGATTGGAAACAGTTCATACGCTCCTGCTCACGTTGACGCATGTACTTGTCACCACGCGCTGGTGACATCACTTGATTGGAAACTCAAAGGTTGGCGGGCTGAAGCTTAAGGGTCGCGCTAGGGTCACCACGCGCTGGTGACATCACTTGATTGGAAACCGCTCTAATTCACGTTCCGCCTTAAGTTGTATCTCAAGAGGTCACCACGCGCTGGTGACATCACTTGATTGGAAACAAGCAATCGACGGCAACTTTTGCTGCCAGAATAGAGTGTCACCACGCGGTCACCACGCGCTGGTGACATCACTTGATTGGAAACATTGTCTTGCCGAACTTAATCTCAAGTGCTGATCTTGGTCGCCACGCGCTGGTGACATCACTTGATTGGAAACTGTTGACAGTTGGAATAGGCATGGCGTGGAAGTGTGGGTCACCACGCGCTGGTGACATCACTTGATTGGAAACTCATAGTCGATAACCGTTACGTTACCGCGACGTTTAGAGTCACCACGCGCTGGTGACATCACTTGATTGGAAACTAGCGAACTCGATTGTAGAGTTCATCGACAATCTTAGTCACCACGCGCTGGTGACATCACTTGATTGGAAACGGGTAAAGGTCATGAACAAAGGGAGGAAGGGGTGGGTCACCACGCGCTGGTGACATCACTTGATTGGAAACATAGTGCAATCGCGGGGGACGTTGTTTGTCTTAACAGTCACCACGCGCTGGTGACATCACTTGATTGGAAACAGTCTGCACAGAAACGATCGATGGCAGCGGAGAGCTCAGCAGGTCACCACGCGCTGGTGACATCACTTGATTGGAAACTCAGTTACCTTGACAGAGCGTTTGCCCTTGTTGAGTGTAACGGTCACCACGGGCTGGTGACATCACTTGACTAGAAACTTCTCTGCAATCATTGCATCCTGAAGAGTAGCATTTGCGTCACCATGCGCTGGTGACATCATTTGATTGGAAACGCATAATGACTTGAGCAAGACCAATGCGTACTGCAAGTCACCACGCGCTGGTGACATCACTTGATTGGAAATGTCTCAGGTGCAAAGCGTTCCTGCCACTCTGCAGTGTCACCACGCGCTGGCGAAACCAATTGGCTGAAAGATTATGGCAGAAGTACGGCATGATTGCTAAGGGGGCACGATGCGCCGGCAACATCACTTGGTTAGCTACCCCTGAGAAATGCCGGATTGAGTGTGCTGCAGTAGATCTGGCATTTCTCATGAGGCCCCAGATAAGCGGGGATGTGTTGCCACAAGTGGGACACGGAGGCAGTCGTCATCGCTCGTACACCCGAACTGCACATGTCGGGCCATTCGCCCCCGATGCGCCAAACGATGCAAACGGAGCTGGACTTGTCTTCAGACTGGAGGCCCGGAAAAAGATCCAGTCGGCCAAGTTGCATGACGGACAACTTGCAAAGGTCCGGGCTACGGAGGGCAATAACCGTGGTTGCGAATCTGCAACCTCATGCCAAGGGGGAGAGCTGTTCTGCCCATGGTGTTGAGAGGATGCAGAACCTGCCCGGCCCAACCAGCCCAGCCTCGATAACATTGCTATCAACGCGCGGGTGATGCCATGGCCGACCGGTTGGCGAGAGTCGTTGATCACACATCATGCAAGCACTCAAGAAGCGCGCCGGGGCCCATGGCCGCAACCAGCTCCGTCGCGAAGAAGTCGAGATGGGCCTGGGCGTACTCGCTGCACTCGTCCGTGCCAGCGATGCTGCCGTCGCGAATGTCGCGCCAGCAGGAGGCCACCGCCCACTGCTCCTGGTGATCCTGCCCGAAGCCGTCCGGCTCAGACGGGGAAGTGAGAAGCAGCCAGATGAACCAGACCAGCCCAGCCAGGATGAAGAAACCGGCCGACGCGGCCAGGGCAACGAACAGCTGCTGGCAGATCTTCATCAGCTGCTCTGGTGCTTGACGCGCCCCTGCGATGGTGCCACAAACTCACAGCGTTCAGGTGGGCGAGGCCAACCTCAACCTGCCCACCCTCACCGCGCTCAAGGCTGCCAGCTCCACCTTTGCCTAAATCGTGCAGATCAGGCTGCCCCCTGGACCGTGCCGGACGACTAAGGTAGTGAGATCCACTACCCCTTCTCTTGATGGCGGATGCTGGCCCTGCTGTCGTGAGCGCCTCGGAGGCCAACCGCTCCTTTTCCTCTCTCCTGCGCCAGCTGAGCCAGGGGCAGCACTTCACCGTGCATTCCCACGGCCGCCCCGTCGCCACCCTCGCTCCCGTCGTTGCGGAGGCTTCGTCAAGAGCGGCGTCCCGCCGGGCCCTGCTGGCTCGCCTGGCCGCGCAACCCGCTAGCGGAGAGGCTCGCACCTGGCAACGCGATGCGCTCTACGACTGATGCGCACCGCCCTGGACACCAACCTGCTGGTTTATGCCGAGGGCTTCGGTGATCAGACGCGAGTAAGCGCCACCCGGCGGTTGCTGGAGCAGCTCACCGACGCCGATGTGGTGGTTCCCTTGCAATGTCTTGGCGAGCTGTTCAGGGTGCTCACCGGCAAGGCAGGCCGCCCAACCCAGCAGGCCCAGGAAGCCGTGCTCAGCTGGATGGATGCCTTCCCTGTCTTGGAGACCAACGCCAACGCCTGGCGAGGCGCCATGGATCTCTGCGTCGCGCATCAACTAGCCTGCTGGGATGCACTGGTGCTCAACGTCGCCGCCGAAGGTGGGGCCCGTCTGTTGCTCACGGAAGATCTCCAACATGGTTTCAGCTGGCGCGGCGTGAGGGTGGTGAATCCGCTGATCGAACCCACAGACCCCCTGCTGGATCAGCTGCTGGGTTGATTCACGCTTCAGGCCGAAGCACGAGGGAGAGAAGTGTGGTGCACTTGCATACCTTCACATCCAGCCCCCTTTGGTGACCAATAGCCAAAGAGACGGTGCCGCTCGTCGAGGCTACGGGCATTCGGCATTCGACCCCACAGCGCCTTTACAGCTTGCGGATGCGTAGCCACACGGCTACAGTGGTTCCGTGTTTGAAGTTCGGCAGACAGAGCGGTTCGCCCAATGGCTCAGGGATCTGCGTGATCTCAGGGCGCGGGCGCGGGTGCAGGCCAGAATTGAGCGTCTCATTGGCGGCAATCCTGGTGACGTCAGGCCCATTGGAAGTGGCGTCTCTGAACTACGGATCAACTACGGCCCTGGATACAGGGTGAAGCACTGTCGCTGGCTCGCCAGATCAAGGAGAACGGCTGATGGAGATCAAGACTCTGCCTTACGACGTCGCTGAGACACTCAGAACCCCTGATGAAATGGCGGCCTACCTTGAAGCCTGCATTGAAGAAGCTGATGGCGATGCGGCCTTCATTGCCAAGGCTCTTGGCGATATAGCCCGCGCTCAGGGCATGACACAGATCGCACGCCAGACAGGGCTCTCACGCGAAAGCCTGTACAAGGCCCTGTCGGGTGATCGCAGCCCAAGTTTTGACACTGTGCTAAAGGTGATTGCTGCGCTTGGACTGAAGCTCAGCGCCGGTGTTCAGGAGAAGGCAGAGGCGGCCTGAGTGCAATCAAGACAGCGAGAGTCTCTTGTGCTGGTCTGTTGAGCGGGCCCTTCGAACGCGCGCTCGAGTGAACAGGAATTTGAGAGATTCCGATCGTTAGGTCGCTACCGCGTCATTCGCAGGAGCCTCCAAGCCAACAGGCGCTGATCTCCATAGGTTGAGACAAACCGCCATAGCTGCTTTGGATCCCAACGCTCCGCGTCGACTCGGTATCATGCACCCACTCCCCAGCCGCGAGCAGCTCAACCACTGGGGATCAACCAGCTGGACGTTCCTCAAGCGCACACCTCCCTTGGTGTTTGCCATGGCCGTGCTTGGTCTGGGCCTCACAACAGCCAGTGGTGTGCTGGTGAAGGGCATCCGCATCGCCAACGACACGATCACAGTGACCGGCGCCAGCACCGAGCGGATCACCTCCGACTACGTCGACTGGTCGGTGGAGGTGACCCAGAGCGGCCCCAGCCAACAGGCCTCCTACCAGGGGCTCCAGCCAGCGGTGCAGAAAACGGTGGCATTCCTGCAAGCTCAGGGCATCGAGCCCGATGAGATGGAGCTTGATTCAGTGAAATCGGACAAGCAGGAGGTGCGTGATCCCCGCACCGGCGAGCTGCGCTCCACCACCTGGACCACCAAGCAGGCGATCCTGATCGGCAGCTGGAATGTGGACAAGATTGCCAAGATCTCTGGGCAGATCGGCCAGCTGATCGGCCAGGGCGTGCCGCTCACCATCAATGAGCCCGCCTACACCTTCACCAAACTCGCCGAAAAGCGGGTCGACAT
>RGNC01000136.1 GCA_010029175.1 Synechococcaceae bacterium WB8_1B_136
TCTCGGTGGTGAGCGGCAACCAGGTGCGTCAGCTGAGCACCGGCGTGGCCCGCTTCCTCGGCGACACCTGCCTGCAACTGACGCGGCGCCGCGTGGCCCTGCAGCCGCTGCTGCTCACCCTGCAGAGCGGGGAACAGCTGCGCCTCTCGATCGGGGCGGCGGCCTGGCCACAGATCGCCGTGAACCCCGGCAGCGGCAGCCTGCCCCTGGGGCCCGTGGGCTGCGGGCACCGGGTGATCAGCCTCGAACTCGACCTCAACGGCGCCGAGCTCAGCATCCTCCCGATGGTTGGGGCAAACTGACCCCACCGAACGCCCGCGTCCTGCGATGCCGCGCCCCCTGCGATCCGCCCTTGCCGCCCTCAGCCTGGCGGCTGCGGCCCTGGCGGGGCCGATGCTCGCCCTGCATCCCGAGCCGGCCGCAGCCCAGGCCGCCGCCGCCCAGCCGGCCCTGAGCGTGGAGGAGGCCCGTGCCGCCGCCCGCCGGGTGCTGGAGGCGGTGAAGAGCGGCGATGCCAATGCCCGCTACGCCCAGTTTTCCGATGAGCTGAAGGCGGTGAGCAGCCCTTCGATGGTGGCCGCCACGATGCGCACCCAGCCGCGGGTGCTGGGCTACGAGCTGCTGAGCGTGCGCAGTGGCATCAACAGCAGCACCGTGGAGGCGGAGCTCCAGACCGCGGCCGGCAACCGGGTGATGTTCATCGTGCTCAATCGCCAGGGCAAGATCAGCCGCTACTACGTCGACCGCTCCGACGACCCCACCAGCCAGGTGGCGCTGAACTTCGTGAAGGCCCTCAGCACCGGCAACTACATCACCGCCTCCAGCTTCCTGAGCCCCCAGTTCCAGAAGGACATCCCGCCCGCCTCCCTGCAGGCCAAGTGGCTGGCCCTCCAGGCCCTCACCGGCAGCTTCGTGAAGCTGGGCCGCGCCGTGGAGGCCGAGAGCACAGCCGATTCCAGGCTGGTGCTGGTGAACGTGGTGTTCAACCGCCTCAGCGACAACCTGTTTGTGATTCTCGACGCCAACAACCAGATCGTGGGAGTGGACTTCCCGGACAGCCCAGCAAAACCGCTGCCGGTCCGCTGAGTTGCCGGCACTGAAAGCCGCTTAAGCTCCGGCCACGCTTTGCGCTGGAACCTGTGCTGGCTCAGCTCGACTGGATGGTGGACGATGCTCAGCGCCTGGCGGAGTGTCGCCACGACCACCCCTTCGCGGTGCTGGGCCCCCAACCCCTGGACAACGGCCGCTGGGTGGTGCGGGTGTGGATGCCGGAGGCGGAACGGGTCGAGCTGATGGCCGGTGGCCAGGCCCTGCCCATGGCCACGCCGCATCATCCCTGGATCTTCGAGGCCGAGCTGCCGGGCGATCCGGGCAGCGGCTATCAGGTGCATGTGCTGCGGGGCGGCATCGAGCACGTGGCCCACGATCCCTGGGCCTTCCGCGAGGAGTGGATGGGCGAGATGGATCGCCATCTGTTCGCCGAGGGCAACCACCATCACATCTGGCAGCGGATGGGCGCCCACCTCACCACCCGCAACGGGGTGAACGGCGTGATGTTCTGCCTGTGGGCCCCCAACGCCCGCAGCGTGGCGGTGCTGGGCAACTTCAACGGCTGGGATGGGCGCCACCACCCGATGCAGGCGCGGCTGGGGGGCTGCTGGGAGCTGTTCATCCCGGGCCTGCAGGCCGGCGAGATCTACAAATACGAGGTGCGGGCCCAGAACGGCCACTGCTACCCCAAGGCCGATCCCTACGGCTTCCGCCACGAGGTGCGGCCCAACAACGGCTCAATCGTGGAGCCGATGGGCGGCTACGGCTGGGGCGATGGCGCCTGGATGCAGGAGCGCGACAGCCGCAACCCGCTCGATCAGCCGATCGCGGTGTACGAGATGCACCTGGGCAGCTGGATGCACGCCAGCGCCGATCAGCCCTACATCGAGGCCGATGGCACGGCCCGCCCGCCCGTGCCCGCCGCCGACCTCAAGCCCGGTGCACGTCTGCTCACCTACCCGGAGCTGGCCGATCGGGTGATCCCCTACGTGAAGGCCCGCGGCTTCACACACATCGAATTGATGCCGATCTCCGAGCATCCCTTCGATGGCTCCTGGGGCTACCAGGTCACCGGCTGGTACGCCCCCACCAGCCGCTTCGGCACACCGGATGAATTCCGGGCTTTTGTCGACCGCTGCCACAACGAGGGCATCGGCGTGATCCTCGACTGGGTGCCCGGCCACTTCCCCAAGGATGCCCACGGCCTGGCCTTCTTCGATGGCGCCCACCTCTACGAGCACGCCGATCCGCGCATCGGCGAGCACAAGGAGTGGGGCACGCTGATCTTCAACTACAGCCGCAACGAGGTTCGCAACTTCCTGGTGGCGAACCTGGTGTTCTGGTTCGAGCAGTTCCACATCGATGGCATCCGCGTGGATGCGGTGGCCTCGATGCTCTACCGCGACTACCTGCGCCCCGACGGCGAATGGCTGGCCAACGAGCACGGCGGCCGCGAGAACACCGAGGCGGTGCGCTTCCTGCAGCAGGCCAACCACGTGCTGTTTCAGCACTTCCCGGGCGCCCTCTCGATCGCGGAGGAATCCACCACCTGGCCGATGGTGACCCAGCCCACCAACATCGGCGGCCTCGGGTTCAACCTGAAGTGGAACATGGGCTGGATGCACGACATGCTCGATTACTTCGAGCTCGATCCGTGGTTCCGGCAGTTCCACCAGAACAACGTGACGTTCTCGATCTGGTATGCCTACACCGAGAACTTCATGCTCGCCCTCAGCCACGATGAAGTGGTGCACGGCAAGAGCAACCTGCTGCACAAGATGCCGGGCGACGACTGGCAGAAGTTCGCCAACGTGCGCGCCCTGCTGGCCTACATGTGGACCCACCCCGGCAAGAAAACCATCTTCATGGGGATGGAGTTCGGCCAGCGGGGCGAATGGAACGTGTGGGGGGATCTGGAATGGGGCCTGCTGCAGTACGAACCGCATCAGGGTCTGCAGCGCCTGGTGGACGACCTCAACGCCCTCTACAAGGCCGAGCCGGCCCTCTGGCGCGACGACTTCGACCAGTACGGCTTCCAGTGGATCGACTGCAACGACAACCGCCACTCGGTGATCAGCTTCATGCGACGGGAGAGCACCACCGGTCGCTGGCTGGTTGTGGTGGCCAACTTCACCCCCCAGAGCCACTCCCACTACCGGGTGGGGGTGCCGATGGCGGGCTTCTACGGCGAGGTGTTCAACACCGATGCCGAGCGCTACGGCGGCAGCAACCTGGGCAACCTGGGCGGCAAGTTCACCGACGCCTGGGGCATCCACGGCTACGAGCACTCGCTCGACCTCTGCCTGCCGCCCCTCTCGGTGCTGGTGCTCCAGCGCGATGAGCAGCGCAGCCTGGAGCTGGATCAACCCCAACCAATCGTTAACCTGGCCTGAAGGCCAGATGGTGATGGTGGGAGGGCAGCGTGGGTTCGGGCGCCAGAGCCACCGGCCGCCTAGCAAGGCAGCGGCTGGCGGCCCTTCCATGGCCGGCCATGGCCAGCTCTACGCCACCCAGGTGGCCCCCCTGGTGGCCTGCGATCGGCTGGAGCAGGCCGAGCCGATCCTGCGGCTGCTGGTGCAGGCCCGCAGCCGGCTGCCGGAGGTGTATCGCGATCTGGCGGAGCTGGAGCGCCGGCGCGGCCGCCATGGCGAGGCCCACCAGTGGCAGGAGCATTGGCTCAGCCTTCCCGCCGGCAGCGTGGAGCATCTCTGGCAACAGGCCTGCGCCGCCGAGGAGCTCGGCCGGGCCGACCTGGCCCTCGAACGCCATCGCCAGCTGCTGCGGCTGGATCCCAACCACCAGCAGTGCCTCAGCCGGGCGGTGAACCTGCTGCTGCCAGCGGCCGGCTGGGCGGAGGCCCTGCCGTTGCTGCAACGGCTGCTGGAGCAGCAGCCCCACCAGGCCACCCACCTGGCGGATGCGGCCTTCTGCGCCCTCGAGCTCCACAAGCCCGGCAAGGCGAAGCTCTACGCCCAGCAGTGCCTCGATCAACCGGCGCAGGCCACCACCGCTGCTGCGCTCCAGCAGGTCCGGGCCGTCAGCCGAGCGGTGTTGGCGCGGCTGCTCCAGAAGGAGGGAGAGGAGGGCAGGGCTAGGGCGATGGCGGAACAGGCCCTGGCGGAGGCCTGCGAGCCCTGGCCCGTCAGCCGCCTCCTGGCCCAGCTGTTCCTGGAGCAACAGGTGCTGCCAGAGGCAGCTGAGCTGCTCGATCGGGCGCTGGAGCAGGAACCGCAGGCGCCGGAACTGCATCTGCAACTGGCGGAGCTGTTGCTCCTGCGCGGTGAACTGCAGCGGGGGTTTCAGGAGTGGGAATGGCGCCACGCCCGCGGCCAGGGGCAGAGCTGGAGCCACGGGGGCCGCAGCGAGCCGCTGCCCCGTTGGGCGGGGCCAGACACGGCAGGCCCCCTGGCGCTGGTGGCGGAGGGCAGCCTGGGTGACACGCTGCTGTTCAGCCGCTACGCCGGCTGGATCCAGAGCCAGCTGCAACAGCCACTGGTGCTCTACGTGCAGCCGCCGCTGCTGCAGTTGCTGCGCGGCAGCCTGCAACCGATGCTGGCCGTGGAACCGATCAGCCAGTTGGCGGCACAGCGGCAGGGCGCGATGCTGCCCCTGCTCTCCGCACCGGCGCAGTTCGGCACCTGCCAGGAACACCCCGAACTGGCCCAACCGCATCTGCGGGCGGAGCCGCAGCTGCTGGAGCACTGGCAACAGCGACTGCAGCGCCAGGGAGAAGAGTTGCTGATCGGCATCAACTGGCATGGCTCGGCCCTGCAGGCCGTTTCAGAACGGCACCGCTCCGACATTCCGCTGCGGCAGTTCGAACCCCTGGCTCAGCTGCCGGGGGTGCGGCTGGTGGCGTTGCAAAAGGGGATCGGCTCGGAGGAACTGGAGGATTGCCATTTCGGCGATCGCTTTGTGGCCTGTCAGTCGGAGGTGAGCCGTGAGCTGCGGCTCGAGCACATGGCGGCGGTGATGGCGCAGTGCGATTGGATCGTGAGCGACGACAGCGGCCCGGCCCACCTGGCGGGCAACCTCGGCATCCCCAGCCTGGTGCTGCTGCCGGAGCGGATCAACTGGCGCTGGAGTTCAAGCCAGGGCCGGTCGCCCTGGTATCCCCACAGCTGGCTGCTGCGCCGGCAGCCGGGGCAGGGCTGGCAGGAGCTGATGGAGCAGGCCTGCGCACGGATCCTGGCCAATCCCAGCCCACGATCCGCTGTGTGACGATCCCCCCGATGCCAGCCTGCTGCTCGGGTAAGTTCGCGGATCACCACAGCCTTCCCATGACCGGAACCGCCCCCCTGCTGCTGCGCGCCGCCCGAGGTGAGCAGGTGGAGCGGCCACCGGTGTGGATGATGCGCCAGGCGGGCCGCTACATGAAGGTGTACCGCGACCTGCGCGACAAGCACCCCGGCTTCCGCGAGCGCTCCGAGAACCCCGATCTCTCCTACGAGATCTCGATGCAGCCCTTCCGCGCCTTCAAGCCCGATGGCGTGATCCTGTTTTCCGACATCCTTACGCCCCTGCCGGGCATGGGGATCGACTTCGACATCGTGGAGAGCCAGGGCCCGCTGATCCAGGACCCCATCCGCTCGATGGCCCAGGTGGAGGCCCTGCGGCCGCTGCA
>RGNC01000137.1 GCA_010029175.1 Synechococcaceae bacterium WB8_1B_136
TGGTGCCCCGCCTCGGGCTCGGCGGTGAGCGATCTGGAGGTGGAGATGAAGGAGGTGGACGGCCACCTCTGGCATTTCCGCTATCCCCTGAGTGCTGGCCCCGCCGCCGATGGCCGCACCCATCTCGAGGTGGCCACCACCCGGCCGGAAACCCTGCTGGGCGACACGGCGGTGGCGGTGAACCCCAAGGACCCCCGCTACGCAGGTCTCGTGGGCCAGACCCTCACCCTGCCGCTGGTGGGGCGCGAGATCCCGATCGTGGCCGACGACCACGTGGATGCGGAGTTCGGCACCGGCTGCGTGAAGGTGACCCCCGCCCACGACCCCAACGACTTCGCGATCGGCCAGCGCCACAACCTGCCGTTGATCACGGTGATGGCCAAGGACGGCGCGATGAACGAGGCGGCTGGTCGCTTTGCTGGCCTGGATCGCTTCGAGGCCCGCAAGGCGGTGGTGGCGGCCATGGAAGAAGAGGGCTTCCTGGTGAAGGTGGAGCCCTACCGCCACAGCGTGCCGTTTTCCGACCGCGGCAAGGTGCCGGTGGAGCCGATGCTCTCCACCCAGTGGTTCGTGAAAACCGAGCCCCTGGCAGCCCGCTGCCGTGAGGCGCTCGAGAACGCCGATCCGCGCTTCGTGCCTGAGCGCTGGAGCAAGGTGTATCGCGATTGGCTCACCGACATCCGCGACTGGTGCATCTCCCGTCAGCTGTGGTGGGGCCACCGCATTCCCGCCTGGTTCGTGGTGAGCGAAACCGGCGGCGCCATCACCGACACCACCCCCTACGTGGTGGCCCGCGATGAGGCGGAGGCCCGCGCCAAGGCGGAGGCGCAGTTCAGTGGTGGCACCCACGCCCAGCCCGTGGTGCTGGAGCAGGATCCCGACGCCCTCGACACCTGGTTCTCCAGTGGCCTGTGGCCCTTCTCCACCCTGGGTTGGCCCGATGCCGATGCCGCCGATCTGGCCCGTTGGTATCCCACCAGCGTGCTGGTGACCGGCTTCGACATCATCTTTTTCTGGGTGGCCCGGATGACGATGATGGCCGGCGCCTTCACCGGCCAGATGCCCTTCAAGGACGTCTACATCCACGGCCTGGTGCGGGATGAGCACAACCGCAAGATGAGCAAATCGGCGGGCAACGGCATCGATCCGCTGCTGCTGATCGATCGCTACGGCGCCGATGCCCTGCGTTTCGCCCTGGTGCGCGAAGTGGCTGGGGCCGGCCAGGACATCCGCCTCGACTACGACCGCCAATCCGACACCTCCGCCACGGTGGAGGCCTCGCGCAACTTCACCAACAAGCTCTGGAATGCCACCCGTTTCGCCCTGATGAACCTGGGCGGTGAAACGCCGGCCTCGCTGGGTGAACCGGATCCTGCCGCGCTGCAACTGGCCGACCGTTGGATCCTCTCGCGCCTGGCCCGCGTGAACCGCGACACGGCGGAGCGCTACGGGAGCTACGGCCTGGGCGAGGCCGCCAAGGGCCTCTACGAGTTCGCCTGGAACGAGGTGTGCGACTGGTATGTGGAGCTGATCAAGCGGCGCCTCCAGGATCCGACGCAACAGCGCACGGCGCGGCAGGTGCTGGCCAAGGTGCTCAACGACTTGCTGCTGATGCTGCACCCGCTGATGCCCCACCTGAGCGAGGAGCTCTGGCATGGGCTCACGGGAGCGCCCGAGGGCACCTTCCTGGCGTTGCAGCCCTGGCCGGTGTTCGATGAAACGGCTCTTAACGACAACCTGGAGGCCAGCTTTGCCGAGTTGATCGAGGCCATCCGGGTGGTGCGCAACCTGCGGGCCGTGGCCGCCCTCAAGCCCAGCCAGAGCGCACCGGTGGTGTTCGTGACCGGCCGCGGCGAGCTGGCCGCGTTGCTGCAGGAGGCCACGGCCGACATCACCGCCCTCACCCGCGCCGAGAGCGTGGCTGTGCTGAGCCCAGCTGAGGCTGAGGCCGCCCGCGGCCAGAGGGCGCTGGCGGGGGTGTGCGGGGAGTTGCAGGTGCTTCTGCCGATTGAGGGGCTGGTGGATCTCGATGCCCTGCGGGGCCGGCTGGAGAAAGACCTGGCCAAGGCTGAGAAGGAGATCAAGGGCCTGGCCGGCCGCCTGAGCAACCCCAACTTCGCGAGCAAGGCGCCGCCGGAGGTGGTGACGGAATGCCAGGCCAACCTGGCCGAGGCCGAGGCCCAGGCGCAGCTGGCCCGCCAGCGGCTGGCGGAGCTGGGCTGAGCTCTGGCGACCATGTCAAGCCTTGGCTGCAGGCCGCCACACTGGTGGTCCGGCCTGCGGCTGCCCTTGATGCCCCCCATGCGTTCCCTGAGGTCCTTGGCCTGGCTGCCGCTGCTGCTGCCTCTGCAGGCGATCGCGGCAACGCCCACTGCGCATCCTGAGCAGGCCATTCGCGCTGAGTACCGCTGCCTGGGGCGGTTTGAGGCCACAGATCTCACGGCCCTGTTCTTCAACCAGGCGCCGGCCGAAGTGGTGTTGCTGGTGGCGGCCACGGCCACCCGTCTGCCCCAGGGGCTGGCGGCCAGCGGCTCCCGCTATGCCGCCGGTGATCAGGAGTTCTGGGTCAAGGGAGACCAGGCCAGCTGGCGCCTGGGATCAGCCCCGCCGCTGCGCTGTGGGCCCCTGCCGAAGGCAACCCGCTGATGGAGAGCCTGGCCTTCCATGGGGATTGGCAGCAGTGGCTGCCGCTGTTGCAGTCGCCCGCTGGGGCCCTGGCCTTCATCCCCCTCTATGCCCTCTGGGTCACGCTGCTGCTGCCAGGGGTGTGGGCCTCGATGCTGGCTGGAGTGCTGTATGGCCCCTGGTGGGGCAGCGCGATTGTGTTCGTGGGCGCTTGCCTGGGGGCCGAAGCGGCCTTTCTGCTGGGGCGCACGCTGCTGCGGGGCTGGGCCCGACGACGGTTGGCGGCGCTGCCGAAGCTGCAGGCCGTGGAACAGGCCGTGAGCCGCGAGGGCCTGAAGCTGGTGCTGCTCACCCGGCTCTCACCAGCCTTCCCCTTCAGCCTGTTGAACCTGGCCTACGGCCTCAGTGAGGTGAGCCTGCGCGACTACTCGATCGGCCTGCTGGGGATCCTGCCGGGCACGATCCTGTTCTGCGGCCTGGGGGCCCTGGCGGGGGATGCGGCCCGCTTTGGCGAGGTGCTGGCTGGCCAGACCGATCCAGGCACCTGGGCCCTGCGCGTCGTGGGGGTGCTGGCCACCGTGGCGGTGGTGTGGGTGGCGGGTCGTGCGGCGCAGCGGGCCCTGCGGGAAGGGGCGGGGCCGTCGTCGGTCGATTAGCCCTCGGGAGTGAGCCTCAGGCGAGCCAGCACACCAGGACGGGCGACCAACTCGGCGTACTTGGCCCGGCCGCACTCGGTTTTGATCCAGCGCTCCATGGTGCTTGTCATGCCCGTGGCACGCTATGGCAGCTCCTAGAGAGTTGCGGCCGGTGATGAAGCACCAGATGCTGTTCCCCACGCCGCTCTGGTCGGCGCACTGCAACGAGCCGCAGTTGCTTGAACGCTGGAAGCAGGCCGTGGTCTCGCTCCAGGACGCCGACCCGTCCGGGTTGAGCCTGACGAATCTGGGGGCATGGCACAGCCGAACGGATCTATTGGAGGAGCCGCTGCTGGCTGACTTGTTCCAGTGGATCGCTGGCCAAGTGCAGGGGGCCCTGGTGGACTGGGGCTGGGATCTCCAGCAGGCCAGGCCCCGCTTCAACAACGCATGGGCGGTTGTGAGTGGCGCTGGAGATAGCCACGGCGCCCACATTCATCCCAACAGCTTGTTCAGTGGTGTGTTTTATCTGGCAGCACCACCAGGCAGTGGTGCCATCGCTTTCCTGGATCCAAGGGCTGGAGCTTTGATGCTCCAGCCGCCACTCACTTCAGAGGCGAGGCTACGTGAGCTCGGCCGTGAGCAGTGGGTGCCTCAGGCTGGCTTGCTCCTGTTGTTTCCGGCCTGGTTATGGCATGAGGTGGAGGTGAGTCGTTGCGCCGATCCACGGGTCTGCGTCAGTTTCAATCTGGGGTTGAAGCCTCAGCAGGGATAGGCGAGTGCCTCGGAATAGCTGAGAACAGCTCCGAGGCACTTTCCCCAAGCGATCAGGCCAGGGTGGGTACCAACTTGAATGTGAAGCTCACAATGTTGTCATCAAAGTCCTGATCGAATCCGCCCTTGAAGTCTTCCAGGCCAATGCTTCCGCTTCCGAGGGTCCGGAAGTGCTCCAGTCCATCACTGTTGGCGAGCTTGAAGGAGAACCAGGTGTCCCCGGTTTGCTTCACGGTCGCGAAGGGAGCCAGCAGACCGGCATCCCGGAAGCTGGTGATGGTGTCTGTGCGCGTTGCGCCATAGTCAACTGAAAGGGCGCCGAATCCGGTGAACAGATTGGCACTGCTCAAGGCTGCGGCCTGATAGCCCGCTGAGCCCGGAGTCACAAGGGTGTTGGTGATTGGATCGAGCACGGCACCATCGGCACGCTGAATGCGGTAAAAGCCGATTGTTGTGTCATGCGTGGCCTCGCGAGCGATGGATACCGTCCCGCTGAGATCACGTCCACTCAGTCCGCTGAAATCCAGGATCGGGCTTTCACCCATCTTGCTGGAGATCAGATCACCCAGTCCCTGTTGCTTGCTCGCATCCTGCAGTGCTACCGCCACACTGTTGCCGCCTTTGCTGGCCAAAACAAGGTTGTCGCTCGTCTTGTTCAGATCAAGGGTGCGGAAACTGCTGCCCATCGCGGCAATGGTGCTGTTCTTGCTGAGGAGTGATTCCAGAGTGGAATCCACAACCTCAAACAGGACGAGCTTCTGGCCGTTGATTACAGAGATAGTTCGCTCAAGGTTGATCCTCGAAAGATCGGTAGATTCAGCTTCACTGTTCTCCAGGTTGGCCAGGATGATCGTGCCTCGATCGCGGAGCTGCTCATAGGTGATGGTGTCGGATTCAGTGGCTGCAAGCGCCACGTAGCCGATCTGATTCACGCTGGCTGCCTTGGTGGTGAGAGCAACCTTGAGCAGCACCGCAGCAGGAGACGCTGTGTCCGCTGGGTCGGAGACTGTGAGGGCGGAACTGCCCGATGTGGTGGTCAAGACGGGTTTCAGGTCCACCACGCCCGGGGTGGAGGGATCAACGATGACGCCGTTCTTAGCCCCGTCCTTGTCGCCGTAACCACCATCGATGAAGGTGAGATCAACGGTTTCGGCCGTTCCATCACCATCCAGGTCATAGAAGCGTGCGCCACCCTTCTTGATCGGGTCCCAGGTGAATGGCGTGGCCACAGGGGCTGCACCGGCCACTGGTGTGTCGTACACGAAGTAGGCCAATCGCTTGTTGGTGGTGTTCAGGCCATCCAGAAGCGGCTTGAGATCCACAACGGTTGATGCGTCAGCCCTAGTGCTGCTGGCTTCGTTCACCTTGAGGGCGAAGTTGATGCCTGTCTGGCCGATCACCAGGGATTGAGATTGATTGCTGACCACTGGAGCCGATAGCAGTCGGTTGAACACCACGTCTCCCTGCAGGTCGCCGGATGTGGGACGGAAGCTCGCTTTGATCGGGTCGCCACCGGTGCTGGGGGTGTAGGTGAGTTCGGATTTCTTCACCGTTGCCTCCAGCTTGAGGATCTGTCCACCAGCGGCGAGGTTGAAGTCGGAGATGGCACCACCTTTAACGCCATGGGTT
>RGNC01000138.1 GCA_010029175.1 Synechococcaceae bacterium WB8_1B_136
CCCGCCGATCCAGACGACTGGAGCGATGCACTGGCGGAACTGGATCTGGAACTCAGGCGCATCGGCTGGGGACGCGAGCAGGAGGAGGCGTACCTGCAGCGGGCCTTCGGCCACCCCAGCCGATCCCGTCTCACCGCCTTCAAGGATCTGAACGCCTATCTCAAGGCGGTGAAGCTGCTCCAGCCAGGCACGGATCCCCACAGCGCGGCAGTGCCCCTGCAGCGCTCCGACCTGCTCAGCCAGAGCGATCTGCTGCTGCAGCAACTGGGCTGGGATGCCAGCCGTGGCCGCGGCTTCCTGGAACACCACTTCCAGCTGGCCAGCAGGCAACAGCTCAACGACGAGCAGCTGCTGCGGTTCAACCTGTTGCTGGAGGGTGAGCTGATCGCTGCGCCCCTGAGCTGAGCCCTGCTCCTGGAGCACTCGGCCGCAGGAGCGGGATCAGCCCCAGGTCCCCCGGCAATGGGCCTGCAGCAGCTGCAGCCCGAGCGAGAGGTGGCCCTGGTTGGCGTAGGCCTCCTCCTCCAGGGTGCGCTCCCGCACCGAGGCCGTGGCATAGATCGGGGCGGCCAGATGGTGCTGCGATAGGGGGTCGAGCTCCCGCGGCAGCCCTAGTGGCGCGGGGCGGGACCGGAGGCCGCCGCCTCGGCAGCTCTGTGCCACATGGATGGCTTCGTGGTTGAGCACGCGCACGAACTCACGACTGCCCTTGGCGGGCACATCCGGGCGAATCCGCAACACCGCCGCCCGGGGCTCCCACTCGCCCGCTGCTCCCTGCTTGCGGGGTGGTCCGAGCACCACCGTGACCCCCCGGCGATGCAGCTCCCGCAGCAGGGCGGCGATGGCGCCACGCTCGACCTCAAAGCTGGGGGGATTGCGCATCAGTGCCTTGATCTCGGCCACACTGAGCGGCGGGTCGGTGGACAGGCGCCGGTAGATGTAGCGGGTGCCGCCGCCGGGGATGGGCTCCGCCCGGGGCATCCAGCTGCGATCGGCGGCATCCAACTGACTGAACAGCAGCTGCTCCCGTTGCGGAGCCAGCGGGTAGTCCTGTTGTCGCACGGAGGGCGATGGTTCCAGGCCGGTCTCAGGGCTGGCCAGGGCAGGGGCCTGCACCATCTGGCTCACGGAGAGGTGCTGGGCCAGCAGGGTGAGGCCGATGCCTCCCATCACCAGCAGGCCGGCCAAGGCCGGCAGCGGCCGCACCCGCGGAACCCTCACAAGCGGGTCGCCGCAGCTGCCACACACCAGGGCGCCGTCGCTGCGGCGGGCCAACCGCAACGGCCGGGGATGGCAGTAGGGACAGCGGAGGGTGGCCATGCCCCGATTCTGGCGAGATGAATCGCCCTGGAGACGCCCGCACCGTTGCAGTTGCGAAGATGCCCGGCTGTGCTCTTCCCCTACCCCGATGCCCCTCACCGCCCTGGTGCGCCAGCTGCAGCAGGCCAGCCTCACCGGGGAGGTGCTGGAGCGCTGCAAGCGGCCCGAGCGCCTGCGGCTGAGTGGTGCAGGCCGCGGCGCGCGGGCGTTGATCAGCAGTGCCCTCGCCGGCGCTGGCGAGGCACCGCTGCTGGTGGTGGTGCCCACCCTGGAGGAAGCGGGCCGCTGGGCGGCGCTGCTGGAGCTGATGGGCTGGCCCAGCTGCCAGCTCTATCCCACCAGCGAGGGCAGCCCCTACGAACCATTCGACCCCACCAGTGAGATCACCTGGGGGCAGCTGCAGGTGCTCAGCGAGCTGCTCGATCAACCCCAGCGGATCGCCATCGTGGCCACCGAGCGGGCGCTGCAGCCGCACCTGCCGCCGCCAGCGGCGCTGCAGGCCCAGTGCCTGAGCCTGCGCAAGGGCGACACGGTGGATCTGGAGCAGCTGAGCGAGACGCTGACGCGCCTTGGCTATGAGCGGGTCCCCAGCATCGAACAGGAAGGCAGCTGGAGCCGCCGCGGCGACATCGTGGATCTGTTCCCGGTGAGCGCCGAACTGCCGGTGCGGCTGGAGTTCTTCGGCGAAGAGCTGGAGAAACTGCGGGAATTCGACCCCGCCTCCCAGCGCTCCCTCGATCCGATCGACGTGGTGCGCCTCACCCCCACCGGCTACGCGCCGCTGATCGCCAGCGCCCTGCGGGAGGCCATGCCCGATGGGCTCGAACAACTACTGAGCCCCGAGGCCTGTGATCAGCTGCTGGAGGGGGGCAGCCCCGAGGGCCTGCGGCGGCTGATGGGGCTGGCCTGGGCCCACCCCGCCTGTCTGCTGGATTACATGCCCCCGAACACCCTGATCGCCGTGGATGAACGGCGCCACTGCCTCTCCCACGGCCAGCAGTGGGCCGACCACGCCTCAGACCACCACCAGGAGGTGTGCCAGGAGCTGGCGGCGGCGGCCGGCATCGGCGCCGAGGCGATCGCGGCGCTGTTGCCGCCGCTGCTGCATCGGCCCCCCGCCGAAGCCCTCGCCCAGGCGGAGGCCTTCGCTGGCTTCGACCTGGCCGAACTGCACGAAACCGACCACCACCCCAACAGCTTCGATCTGGCCTCCCGCTCGGTGCCGGCCTACCCCAATGCCTTCGGCAAGTTGGCCGGCCTGGTGAAGGGGTTTGTAAGCGAGAAGGCCACGGTATGGCTGCTGTCGGCCCAGCCCAGCCGAGCGGTGGCGCTGCTGGAGGAACACGACTGCATCACCCGCTTCGTGCCCAATGCCGCGGATGTCGCGGCCATCGCGCGACTGGTGGAGCAGGGCACCCCGGTGGCCCTGAAAACCAGGGGCACCGCCGAGTTGGAGGGTCTGCAGCTGCCGGCCTGGAAGCTGGTGCTGATCACCGACCGGGAATTCTTCGGCCAGCACAGCCTGGCCGCCACGGGCTATGTGCGCCGGCGCCGCAAGGCGGCAAGCCGCACGGTGGACCCGGGCAAGATGCAGCCGGGCGACTTCGTGGTGCACCGCAACCACGGCATCGGCAGGTTTCTCAAGCTGGAGAAGCTGGCCATCGGCGGCGAGTCGCGCGACTACCTGGTGGTGCAGTACGCCGACGGCCTGCTGCGGGTGGCCGCCGATCAGCTGGGCAGCCTCGGCCGCTACCGGGCCACAAGCGAGACCCCGCCCGAGCTCAACCGCATGGGCGGCACCGCCTGGAGCAAGGCCAAGGAGCGGGCCCGGAAGGCGATCCGCAAGGTGGCGGTGGATCTGGTGAAGCTCTACGCCGAACGGCACCAGGCCGCGGGCTTTGCCTATCCCCCCGATGGCCCCTGGCAGCAGGAGCTGGAAGACTCCTTCCCCTATGAGCCCACCCCCGACCAGCTCAAGGCGATCACGGAGGTGAAGCGCGACATGGAGCAGCCCCAGCCCATGGACCGGCTGGTGTGCGGCGATGTGGGCTTCGGCAAGACCGAAGTGGCAATCCGCGCCATCTTCAAGGCCGTGACGGCCGGCAAGCAGGTGGCGATGCTGGCCCCCACCACCGTGCTGGCCCAGCAGCATTGGCGCTCCCTCTCCGAGCGCTTCGCCCCCTATCCCCTCAAGGTGAGCCTGCTCAACCGCTTCCGCACCGCCGGCGAGCGCAAGGTGATCCAGGAGGGTCTGGCGGAGGGCACCGTGGATGTGGTGGTGGGCACCCACCAGCTGCTGGGCAAGGGCACCAGCTTCAAGCAGCTGGGGCTGCTGGTGGTGGATGAGGAACAGCGCTTCGGTGTGAATCAGAAGGAAAAGATCAAGGCCCTGCGCAAGGACGTCGACGTGCTGACGCTCAGCGCCACGCCGATTCCGCGCACGCTCTACATGAGCCTTTCGGGGGTGCGGGAGATGAGCCTGATCACCACGCCACCGCCCCTGCGCCGCCCGATCAAGACGCACCTGGCGGCCCTGGATGAGGAGGCGGTGCGCAGTGCCATCCGCCAGGAGCTCGACCGCGGCGGCCAGATCTTCTACGTGGTGCCGCGGGTGGAGGGAATCGAAGACGTGGCGGCCCAGTTGCGGGCGATGATCCCCGGCCTGCGGCTGCTGGTGGCCCACGGCCAGATGGCCGAAGGCGAACTGGAGAGCGCCATGGTGGCCTTCAATGCCGGCGAGGGAGATCTGATGCTCTGCACCACGATTGTGGAAAGCGGCCTCGACATCCCGCGGGTGAACACGATCCTGATCGAGGACGCCCACAAGTTCGGCCTGGCCCAGCTCTACCAGCTGCGGGGCAGGGTGGGCCGCAGCGGCATTCAGGCCCATGCCTGGCTGTTCTATCCAGGCGATGCCTCGCTGAGCGAAGCGGCCCGGCAGCGGCTGCGGGCGATTCAGGAATTTGCCCAGCTGGGCTCCGGCTATCAGTTGGCCATGCGCGACATGGAGATCCGCGGCGTGGGCAACCTGCTGGGGGTGGAGCAGAGCGGCCAGATGGAAACCATCGGCTTTGACCTCTACATGGAGATGCTGCAGGAATCCCTCGCTGAGATCCAGGGCCAGGACATCCCGGCGGTCGACGACACCCAGATCGATCTGCCGATCACCGCCTTCATCCCCGGCGACTGGATCACCGAAAACGACGAGAAGATGGCCGCCTACCGGGCCGCCGCCGACTGCGGCAGCAAGGAGGCCCTGGTGGAGCTCGCCGCCGGCTGGGTGGATCGCTACGGCGCCATCCCGGCACCGGTGCAGTCGCTGCTGCAGCTGCTGGAGCTGAAGCTGGTGGCCAGGCGCTGCGGCTTCTCGCGCATCAAGCCGGAAAAGCCCAACATCGCCCTGGAAACGCCGATGGAGGAACCGGCCTTCCGGCTGCTGCGCCAGGGCCTGCCCCAGCACCTGCACGGCCGCCTGGTGTACCAGCCCGGTTCAGGAACAACCGCCAAGGTGCTGGCCCGGGGCCTGGGGGTGCTGCCGGCCGAGAAGCAACTGGAGGAGCTGATGGGCTGGCTGAACCAGATGGCCGCCCAGATCCCCGGCGCCGATGGCCTCAGCGACGCCCAGCGCGCCGAGCAGCAGACCGCCCAGAACCAGGCGGTGCTGGCGGTGTGACAGCGGCTCTCATCCAGCTCAATTGTTCGTTACGATTGCGTGAACTTCCTTAATGCGGCCGGCCCATGGGCGAACTGATGGATGTCACCGGCGGCTTCGAGGGAGGCTTTGGCCTGATCTCAGCCCTGGTGAGCGTGGTGGCCCTCGGCATCTACGCCCTCAGCCAAGGGGATCCCGGCAACGACGACGACGACTCCTCCCCCGGTGGGGGATTGATGCAGCCCGTGGGCGGTGCCGCCTGAGGCGCGGCTCCGCAACACCGTTCAGCCCCGGTGCTTAGCGCGGCAGCGCAGCCGGCAGGTTGGCGCTGGCTGGGTCGAAGGTCTTGGCCTTGCTCACCGTGCCGGCGCCACGCACCTGCTTGAGCAGCGTCGTTTCGGCCACCCGGTACTGGCTGTCCTTTTTGGTGCCCAGGTCCTCCAGGCGCAGCTTCTGAGCTTCGTCTGAGCTGAGCTTGGCCCGCACATCGGGGTCGATGCCGTGCTTGTGGATGTCGCGGCCGCTGGGGGTGAGGTATTTGGCGATGGTCACGGTCATGCCGGAACCATCGGATAGG
>RGNC01000139.1 GCA_010029175.1 Synechococcaceae bacterium WB8_1B_136
CATGCCGGCCAGGTTGCCATCCGGCCCCACCACCACCACCGGCGCGTCCGGGTCCAGCTCCAGGGCTGTGGCCTGGGCCCTGCCGCAGCGCCAGCCCGCCAGATCCGCCTCCGCCAGCTGATGGCGTGGCAGCTCGGCCAGGGCCTCGAGGGGGTTCAGCAGCAGGGGGGGCGGGGCCTGCTCCAGCTGCTCCAGTTCCAGGGCCTGCTCCAGGCTGAAGCCCAGGGCCGCGGTGCGCCGCAGGCGGGCCAGGCAGCCGCCGCAGCCGAGGCTCTCACCCAGATCGCGGGCCAGGGCGCGGATGTAGGTGCCGGCGGAGCAGGTCACCGCCAGCTCCAGCTGGCCGCAGCTGGCATCCCAGCCCAGCAGCTCCAGCCGGTGGATGGTCACGGGCCGGGGGGGCAGCGCCAGCTGTTCCCCCCGACGCACCCGGGTGTAGGCCCGCTCGCCGGCCACATGCACGGCCGACACCTGCGGCGGCCGCTGCTGGATGGCCCCGCGGAACGGCTCCAGGGCCCGCTCCAGCTGATCGGCCGTGAGCGATGGCACGGCGCGCTGTTCCAGCGGCTCTCCGGCCAGGTCGTCGGTGCTGGTGATCACCCCCAGCTGCACCACCCCTCGGTAGGCCTTGTCGCCCTCGAGATAGGGGAGCAGCCGTGTGGCGCTGCCCACCGCGATCGGCAGCACGCCGGTCACGGCTGGATCCAGGGTGCCGCCATGGCCCACCCGCCGCAGGCCATAGGCCCGACGCACCCGGCTCACGCAGCCGTGGGAGGTGATTCCCGCGGGCTTGTCGAGCACCAGGAACCCGCAGGGTTCAGCCGCCATTCGTGTTGCCTGCGCTGTCTGGGCACTGTTGCATCCACCCCCTGGCCCCTGGCACGACCCGCTGCGCACGCCAACCTGCAGCAGCCCCCGCCTCCTTTCCGCTTGGGTCTGCAGCAGCGCCGCGATCTGGCCTTCCTGGTGTTGGCCGGCCTGTTCCTCGGCACCATGGGGATGCTCAACATCCTCGGCCTCACCCGCTTCCTCCAGCTGGGGTCGATCGGCTCCTGGCCCGTGGTGGTGGCGGTGGGGGCACTGCCCTATCCGCTCACGTTTCTCTGCACCGACCTGATCAGCGAGATCTGGGGGGAGGAGCAAGCCAGCCTGCCGGGGGTGGCCGGCGCGCCCGAAACCACCTTCTTTGAGCTGCGGCGGCTGGCCTTCGGCGCCGTGGGGGCCTCGATGGTGGCCTATTTGGCGGCCCAGTTCACCGATGTGCGGCTGTTCCATTTCTGGAAGCGGCTCACGGCCGGCCGGGCCCTGTGGCTGCGCAACAACGGGTCCACCCTGGTGAGCCAGCTGGTGGACACCAGCGCGGTGGTGCTGATCAGCCACTACGGCGCCCATGTGCTGCCGGTGCGGCCCGGGGAGCCCGTGCTGCCGCAGTTGTTCGGCTTCATCGCCAGCGGCTACCTGTTCAAGGCCGTGGCGGCCCTGGCGGACACGCTGCCCTTCTATGCCCTCACTGCCTGGTTGCGTCGCTGGCTGGAGGTGCCGGGGGCCGGGGCGGAACTGGACGCCGCCAGCGGACCAGCCGCCCTGCCCTGAGACCTACGGTGCGGGCATGACCACCCTTCCCCTGCTTGATCCGCCTCGCTTCCTGGCGGATGGGTTCGATCTCTCGGCCCAGCTGGCCCGCTACCTGGATCTCGGCCTCGAGGAGCTGGCGGAGCGGCTGGCCACCAGCACCGACGACCTGGCGGCCATGCACCCCGGCGCCTTCGACCCGGAACGGGCTGGCGCCTTCTACGAAGACAGCGTGGGTACCGGCCATCTGCTGGAGCTCGCGGCCTGGCACCTGGGGAGTGCCGACTACATCGCCGACACCCTGCGGCTGCAGGAGCGCTTCGCCCGCGGCCACGTGCTGGATTTCGGCGGCGGCATCGGCAGCCATGCCCTGGCGGCGGCGGCCCTGCCCCAGGTGGAGGCGGTGTGGTTCGTGGATCTGAACCCCCACAACCGCGCCTTTGTGGCGGAGCGAGCCCGGCAACTGGGGCTGGCCGATCGCCTGCGCTGCTTCCGCGACCTCGACGAAGCGCAGCTCCCCCAGCGTTTCGACACGGTGGTGTGCCTGGATGTGCTGGAACACCTGGCCGATCCCGCTGCCCAGCTGGAGACGTTCGAGCGGCGCCTGCAGCCGCAGGGGATCGCGCTGCTGAACTGGTATTTCTTCAAGGGCTTCAACGGCGAATACCCCTTCCACTTCGATGAACCCGAGCTGGTGGAGCGCTTCTTCCGCACGCTCCAGAGCCGCTTCCTCGAGGTGTTCCATCCCTATCTGATCACCACCCGCGCCTACCGGCCCCTGGGTTGATCCGCTGGGGTGATCGGGCTCGGCCATGAAAAAAGCCGGCGGTCATCCCGCCGGCCCTGGTGGTGCTGCTGGGGCCGTAGCAACGGCCCTGGAAAGCGGTTCAGCCAACGGCGATGTTGATGCGCTTGCGGGTGCGCAGGCCGCGCTTGATCGTGTCGAAGCTCACCACGCCATCGGTGAGGGCGAACAGGGTGTCGTCGGAGCCGCGGCCCACGTTCAGGCCCGCCAGCACGGAGGTGCCGCGCTGGCGGATCAGGATCGAGCCGGCGGTCACGGTTTCGCCGCCGTAGCGCTTCACGCCCAGGCGCTTGGAGTTGGAATCGCGGCCGTTGCGGGTGGAGCCGGTGCCTTTCTTGTGGGCCATGGTTCAGTAAAAAACAGGTGGAACGGATCGCTGCTGGGAGAGGTCAGCCGAGGGCCTTGCCGCCGACGCTGATCGACTTGACCATCACGCGGGTGAGTTCCTGGCGATGGCCGTTCTTGCGGCGGGTCTTCTTCTTGGGGCGCATCTTGTAGACGATCACCTTCGGGCCGCGGCGATGGGCCAGCACCTGCAGCTCAACGGTGGCGCCCTTCACGTAGGGCTGGCCCACGTTGGCGGCCTTGCCGTCGTTCACCAGCAGCACGTTCTCCAGGGTCACGGTGCTGTCCACGTCGGCGTGGATGCGGTCCAGGTCGTAGTAGCGGTTGGGCTGCACCCAGAACTGCGAACCGGAGGTTTCGACAATCGCGTAGGGGCCGGCGGGGGTGGCTGTACTCATGGAGATACTTGGCGTGGACAGGCTGACGGGCGGATGTGAGGGGGGAGCCTCAGCTTCCGGTCCTCGTCATTTCGGCCTGCCGCACGGCAATCGAAAGACAAACAATGATCTTGCCCTTTCGGCGCGCTGATCGTCAACACTGTGGGCGTCGCCAAGGGCCTCGTCTCGGCACATGTCCCAGCCGGCTCTCACGATCGCCTCGCTGCTGTCGGATCCGCGCCTCGAGCGGGGCTGCCGCCAGTGGCTGAAGGGTGGTCGCTATCAGCTCGAAGACCTTGGCTCCCTGGCCGATCCGGTGCAGGAGCTGGAACGGCGCCGCGATGCCTTCGACGTGGTGCTGCTGCAGCAGGGGGCCTACCTCCCCGAGGTCTACGAGGGGCTGTGCCGGCAGGGGCTGCTGCTGCCGGCCGTGGTGGTGGGCGAGGTGAGCGGCCGGGTGGAGTACCACGAAGCCGAGGTGCATCTCCCCCAGGACCAGCTGGAGCAGATCACCTACAGCATCGATGCGGCGGTGTCGCGCTTTCTGCGGCGCGGTCAGCAGAGCAATGGCGCGGCGCCGGCCTCCGGCCCTTCGCCCGCCACCCCGGAGGGCTGGCGACTCCCCAACCGGCTCCAGGGGCGCCTGGGCTATCTGGGGGTGTTCTACAAGCGGGACCCCTCACTGTTCCTGCGCAACCTGCCCCAGGGGGAGCGGGAGGAGCTGCTGGCGTCGCTGGAGCGCAGCTACCGCGATCTGCTGATCAGCTACTTCAAGGACCCGGCGGCCGCCAACCAGGCGATCGAGAGCTTTGTGCACTCGGCCTTCTTCTGCGATTTGCCCATCAACAAGGTGGTGGAGATTCACGTGGATCTCATTGACGGTTTCTGGAAGCAGCTCAAGCTGGAGGGGCACAAAAATGACTTTCTCCAGGACTACCGCCTGGCGCTGCTCGATGTGTTGGCCCATCTCTGCGAGATGTACCGCCGCTCGGTGCCGCCCGATCTCCCCCTCTCGCGAAGAGCGGACGACGTTTCCATGCAAGATCTCAACCCGGAGGTGATCTAGATGAGCCCTCGTAGAACCTACATCCTCAAGCTCTATGTGGCAGGGAACACGCCCAATTCGATGCGGGCTCTCAAGACCCTGCGCAATATCCTCGACACCGAGTTCAAAGGGGTCTATGCGCTGAAAGTGATCGACGTGCTCAAGAATCCCCAACTGGCCGAAGAGGACAAGATTCTGGCCACCCCCACCCTGGCCAAGATCCTGCCGCCACCGGTTCGTCGGATCATCGGCGACCTCTCCGACCGTGAGCGCGTGCTGATCGGCCTGGATCTCCTCTACGAGGAGCTCAATGATGAGGCCCTCGCCCAGCCCTTCGACGACGACGGCGACCCCGGCCCTGCCGATGGCGTCGCCGCCAACGCGCGCACACCCTGACCGCTGCCAGCACCCCCGTTCCCCAGACCCTCTCACCCAAGGCCCACTCGATCCATGTCGGACCCCAGCGCCCTCTCCCAGCCATCGATGTCGGTGCAGAAGCTCCCCACGGGGATCGAGGGCTTCGATGACATCTGCCAGGGCGGTCTGCCGATCGGCCGGTCCACCCTGATCAGCGGCACGTCCGGTACCGGTAAAACCGTTTTCTCGCTGAACTTTCTCTACAACGGCATACGCCAGTTCGACGAGCCCGGTATTTTCGTTACCTTTGAAGAATCGCCCCTCGATATTCTGCGCAACGCCGCCAGTTTCGGCTGGAATCTGCAGGAAATGGTGGAGCAGGACAAGCTGTTCATCCTGGATGCCTCGCCGGATCCCGAGGGCCAGGATGTGGCGGGCAGCTTCGATCTCTCGGGTCTGATCGAGCGCATCAACTACGCCATTCGCAAGTACAAGGCTCGGCGGGTGGCGATCGATTCGATCACGGCGGTGTTCCAGCAATACGATGCGGTGTCAGTGGTGCGGCGCGAGATCTTCCGCCTGATTGCGCGGCTCAAGGAGATCGGCGTCACCACGGTGATGACCACGGAGCGCATCGACGAATACGGCCCCATCGCCCGCTACGGCGTGGAGGAGTTCGTGAGCGACAACGTGGTGATCCTGCGCAACGTGCTGGAGGGGGAACGCCGCCGCCGTACCTGTGAAATTCTCAAGTTGCGCGGCACCACCCACATGAAGGGGGAGTTTCCCTTCACCATGGGCGCCCACGGCATCAGCATCTTCCCGCTGGGGGCGATGCGTCTCACCCAACGCAGTTCCAATGTGCGCGTGAGTTCCGGCGTGCCCCGCCTCGATGAGATGTGCGGCGGTGGCTTCTTCAAGGATTCGATCATCCTGGCCACCGGTGCCACCGGCACGGGCAAGACCCTGCTGGTGAGCAAATTCGTGGA
>RGNC01000140.1 GCA_010029175.1 Synechococcaceae bacterium WB8_1B_136
AGCACGATGTCGTTGCAGTGGTTTGGCAACAGCAGCTGCAGCTCCCAGGATGTCAAGCTCAACGGCGGCGGCAATGCACTGAACATGTTCGTCTATTTCCCCTGTGGATCTGTTGTGGTGAATGGCGGCAGCAATTCTCCAGACATCCGAGGTGCCGTCTGGACCAAGACCTACAACTCTTCAGGCAGCAATGTGGATATCGATGCCCCGGCAGACCTTTTGGCCGAACTTCAGAAACGATTCGGCAGCCAGTTCTCCCTGAGCCTCAAGCGACCTGTAGCCATTGGTGTGAACCGATGGCTGAGCTTTGAGCAGGCCAAGTAGCCATGGCGCCGACACCGCAGTGGCGAGGGCCAAACATCACGGAGGCAGAGGGCTTCACTTTTACCGAAGCCCTGATTGCCACAGTGATCATGTTGATCGTTGCCTCAACAACGGTCCAACTGTTCACCCATTTCAGCACCAGCTTTTTACTGAGCCGCCAACGGGACGCCATTCAGGGATTGATCCTAAACGACATCAGCCAACTTCGCCAACTCGCAAAGGAGTATTGCAGGATTCCAAATTCAGGAATTCTCCAGCCCTGCTCCGGCAAAGTTGCCACACAAGACTGGAGCGGTTCATACAATCCAGACGATCAAATCAATGGCGACTGCGATCAGAATCAACTGGCCTCGGCCATGATGAAAGCCAATCCAAGCCTGTTTCCCAGCTCGCAGACGCTCGACACAACTGGCGGCCCGGCCAGCCTGAAAGACGTCAGCATCACTCGCAGCTTGAACGCCCAGGGAAATGAACTCTCCGTCAACTATGTCACAACTTCTGGCAGCAAAGTTACTGTTCGCACCAACACCACCCTGGTGCCAACAGCCCTTGGCTGGTGCCCATAGATCCAGCGAAGGCTATTCCTTGACTGAGTTGATCGTAGCTGTGGCGATCATCGCCATTATGGCTGGACTGGCCCTTCACAGCTTCACCAATCGCGCCCAGGCAGAAAAACTGAAAACAGGAACACAATCGATGGCGGCTTGGCTGGATGGGGTGCGTCAACTTGCGATCCAGCAATCTGAAACCTGTGCCATTCGCGTCTCAGGGAGCGGCGGCACTCTCCTGTTGGAGCCGTATGGCAGTCAGACCACCGCCTGTCCATCAAACACCCCCAGATTCGATCTCAAGGCCGCCAGTGGCGCCACAGGCGTGGTGTTGTGCGCAGCAGCCCAGGGTCCCACCACAGCCGCTCCAGGCTGCGGATCTGGTTCAGGCAACCTGCAGCTCCTGTTCACACCTCGAGGCACGAGCACCACTGACGCCCTGCTGCAGACCCGCCTGGAGGGGGTCAGTCCGAATCGCTGCATTCAGCTGATCGCTCCCCTGGGGCTGCTCCGCATTGGCCGCGTGGTGGGCAGCAATTGCGACTGGAACAAGGCCAGCTGAGCCATGGGACCCCGAGCCATGGGGGCGAAAACCCCACATCCACACGCTGGCTTCTCCCTGGTGGAGCTGCTCTTGGCCGTCGCCATGAGTGGAATCATCGCCATCATTGCCGGGGAGGCCTTGCTGAGTCATGTGCGCACCAGCATCAAGATGGAGGGATTGGAACGTCAGCGCAGCGACTGGGCACGCACCACCTTTTTCATTGATGCCGAAGTCACGCTCAGCCAGGAACTTTTCACGGGAACAGCACTGCAAAGCCTCACACTCCCTGCCACATGCAGCGGCATGAACAGCAGCAACTTGCTCTTTGCCCTACGCATACGTCCTGATTTACCCCTGGTTTTCTACAGCTTGGAGGACAGCCGCGCACCATGGCTACCCCTGAAAAGCCTCTACCGTTGCGGACCTGAGATCGACACCACAGGCAGTTACAACGCCAGCAACTACGGCGCCAGCTTATTGGTGGATGGCGTTGACAGCAACGGCTTCAAGATCAACGGCAGCAGCCTAAATCCACCCAACCTCAAATACACACTCACCCTGAAAGGCAATGCCCAGAACAGCTACACCCAGCAAACCGGAAGCAGCGGCAGAGCTGTACCAGCCTATATCCGGCCCGACACCAGCAATATCTGCATCGACCTTACACCGCCCACAGGCAGCAGCGGCGTGATTTGCAATGGCGCAACAGGTAGCGA
Organism: Synechococcaceae bacterium WB8_1B_136; assembly: GCA_010029175.1. Lineage (GTDB taxonomy): Bacteria > Cyanobacteriota > Cyanobacteriia > PCC-6307 > Cyanobiaceae > Vulcanococcus. Next base: position 2,133 of record RGNC01000140.1, read on the forward strand.
TGCAGTTAATAACATCATTGAATCTTTTGGTGCCACAGGTGTCACCCTCAACGATCCTGGAGGCAACAACCGTCTGATGGGCACCAGCGGAGCCGACAGCCTCACCGCCGGCAGTGGAGACGATGTGCTGATCGGCCTTGGGGGGAACGACACCATGAATGGAGGCGGCGGTTACAACCGCTACGTACCCGGGGCCGGCAACGACATCATCAATGGCGGCAGTGGCGTTGACGTGGTGTTCTTCAGTGGCCTGAAGTCGCTGTTCAGCCTCTCAGCCTGCAGCAAGAGTTCTTGCACCGTAAGTTCCAGCCTCGAAGGCACAGACACCTTGAAACAGGTTGATGCATTGGTGTTTGACGATCAGGTTCTTTTTCTCAACTGAGCCGCCGCCAACCGTCACGGCATCGAAGGCAACAGACCCGGTGCAGTGAGGTGAACAACGCCCGCCGCCCTCAACCACCACTGCCCAGCAGGGTCTCGCTGCTGATGGTCTGCAGGCGGCCGCCATTGGCCCGAAACTCCTGCTGCAGCCGCACGGCCACCAGGCCACTGCCGCTGTCCAGGCAGGCGGAGAAGGCACGGCTGGAGGAGCCAGCCAGGTCGTCGGGCAGCTCGCTGGCGCTGCCCAACAGGGCCTGGCAGCCCGTCCAGGGCTGGGGCTTGCTGGCCAGGCCGTCCAACACCACCCGGTTCTGAACACTGGAGCCCGGTTCAATGCCCCCATCCAGGCCGAAGGCGGGGCCGCAGCGCATCAACACCTGCCCGCGCCAGATGCCGCTCGGGGCCGCTCCCACCGAATACAACACCACACCTTCAGGCGTGGTGAGGTGCAGCACCGGCAGGCGGCCAGCCAGGCTGCACTCCGCCGGCTTGGGCAGGGCTGCGATCGGGTCGGCACTCACCGCTTTGGCCCGCCGCAGATCCGTCTTCAGCAACTCCAGCGTGCGGCGCTGGTAGGTGCGCTCCCGCAGCAGCCGCGACATGCGCAGGCTGGTTTGGCCCTCCGCCATCAGGCCCTGCAACATCGCCCCGCTGAGCACCAGCCCCAGACTCAGGCTCAACATCAGCTCCACCAGCGAAAAACCGGCGGCGGCAGCGGGGATTCGGAACCGTTGTGCCATGGCGGTCAGAGCGAGGGATCGGGTTCACAGGCGCCGCTGCTGGGGGGCGCCAGCGGATCGCCCCGGTAGCGACCCAGCCGCACCACCCCCAGGGGCAGGGCCATCACCAGGCAGCGGCGCAGCGGTGTGCCGGCGCTGCTCAGCACCACCGTGCCGCCATCCAGCACCAGCCCCGTGCGGCTGAAGCGCAGCGAAGCCGGCAGGTTGTGGCTCAAGCGCAGATCTCCGCCCCCGATCGGCTCCTTCAGGCTCTCCAAGCTGCGGCTGCAGGGCGGCAGCCCATCGCTCTGGGGCGGCCCCCAGCCCCGAGCATCCAGGCTCAGACCGCAGGGTTGGCCCTGGCGCTGGGCCTCACTGCGGGCCTTGTCGATCCCCAGTCCAAGCCGCCGCGCCGCCGCCTCCAGCCGCTGACGCGCCAGGGTCTCACCCCCTGATTGGAACGCCAGACCGACCAGCAGACCGATCACAGCCATCGCCACCAGCAACTCCGGCAGGGAGTAGCCGCCATTGCATCGCTTCATGGCGCCACCCCCGCCTGGCTGCAGGGGCCAAGGGCCGCCGCCGCGAACAATCGCTGCCGCCGCAGCCCCGCGGATTGGCCCGCCAGTGACACCACCAGCGCCGTGCCCTCGGGAGTGCGCTCCACGCCGCGCTGCAGCTGGGGTGGCACGGGCGTGGCGGCCGCCAGGGCCTCCAGCCGCTCGGTGGCACGCTCACAGCTAAGCCCCGCCCAATGCTGGGTATCCCGGCGCCAGCGGGCCTGCAGCTGCAGCAGGTCGAGATCCATTCGCTCCAGCAGCCGCTCGTGCTCGGCACCCTGCTGGCTGGCGACTGCACTGGCGGCCCACAGCTGCAGCGAGCCGCCGGTGGCCCCCGCAAAAATGGCACTGGCCACCATCACTTCGATCAGGTTCATCAGCCCAGCTCCTGCAGGCGGTAGAGCGGCGTGAGGGTGATCCCGTAACGGCGCTGGTAGCGGCTGCCCTCCAGTTGCAACTGCAACACGCCCGCTCCTGCGCTGCTCGGCGTCCAGCCCAGCAGCAGCACCCGCTGGTTCCAGAGTTCGGTATTGCGCAACTGCTGCGGATCCAGATCTGCGGGGCAGTCGGCCGGTAGCGGCTGGTCAAACCAGGCCGAGGAGGACAGGGGCCGCAGGCAGCGGTACCGGCCCTGCAAGGCGGAAGCCAACTGCTGAGCCGCAGAGGCCAGCAGATCGTCCTTCTGGCGGCGGCTGGCTTCCAGCCGCTGCATCTGGCGGGTCTGCAGCGCCAGGCTCTGCATCGAGAGGCTGCACAGCAGCAGCACCAGAGCCCCCGACACCGAGAGCGGCAGCAGGAATCCCGCCTGGCCCGCAGGGCGGCGAGAACTGGGGATCAACAGGCGAGCCATGGCGGCAGGCACGCGAACGACCCCTGCAGAGTTCCCGCCGCCGATGGCTTTGATCCCTCCCCACCGCTAGACCAGGTGCAGCAGAGCGGAGGCTGATCCACAGCCCATGCGCACCGGCCTCACTCGCCCCCATCAGCTGCTCGAGAGCCGGGCCGCCGACGAGCTGCGCCATCAGCTGCTGGCCAGTGGCATCGGCCTGCTCACCGCCGGGCCGCTGGGCCTGCCCGCCGCACTGTTCAGCTTCCGCAAGCTGCAGGGCAACTGGCTGGCCTGGGCCCTGGTGGGGGTGCTGGCCGCTCCGCCCCTGGCCTACGGCCAGTGGCTGCTGTGGAAGGGCTGGCAGGCGAGCGGAAACAGCTCCACCGCCACCGCCAATCCCGAAGCCGAACAACTGATCAGCGAAGCCGATCGCGTTGCCCGGGCCTGCACTGAAGCCCTGGGCAACACCGCCCCGGGCGAGCCGATCCGGAACCCCATCGATGGCAGTGAGCTGTTCTGCGACCGCAGCTACCCCTCGATGGTGGTGATCACCAGCAAGCGCTTCGCGCCGCTCACCCAGGAGCAGCTCTGTCGCACCTCCGTGCTCAGTCCCGGCACCACCGCCATCCAGATGCAGGTGTCGCCGATGGGACTGCTGGCCTGCACGGGGATTACCCAGAGCCCCAGCTGGGTCGCAGGGTTCGCCGGCCTCAGCCGCCAGCAGCTCTATCGCCGCTGCACCGACAATCTGCGGCTCGAGGCCGAGCACGGCTTTGAGAAATCAGCGGTGCAGCTGGGCCGGCACGACTACTGCGCCGAGGAGCGGGCCCTGTTGGCCCG
>RGNC01000015.1 GCA_010029175.1 Synechococcaceae bacterium WB8_1B_136
CTACTTCCTCTCGGTGAGCCGGGCCAAGGCCGCGGCCGTGCCCGAGCACTGGATCCGCCGCCAGACCCTCGCCAACGAAGAGCGCTTCGTGACCCCCGAGCTCAAGGGGCGCGAGGGCAAGATCCTGCAGCTCAAGGCCCGGGCCGCCCTGCGGGAATACGCGCTGTTCTGCGAGCTGCGCCAGGCAGTGGGCGAACAGGCCGGTCCGATTCGCGCCGCGGCGCGGCTGGTGGCGGAACTGGACGCCCTCGCCTCGCTGGCGGAGGTGGCGGCCAGCGGCGGCTACTGCCGGCCGGAGATCACAGCAGGGCGCGAGCTGCTGATTGAGGCCGGCAGGCACCCGGTGGTGGAACAGCTGCTGGTGGAACAGCCCTTCACCCCCAACGCCATCGCCCTTGGATCCGCCGGGGCCGCTGTGGATGCCGGGGATACCGATCACCCCGACCTGATCGTGCTCACCGGCCCCAACGCCAGCGGCAAGAGCTGCTACCTGCGCCAGACCGGCCTGCTACAGCTGATGGCCCAGATCGGCAGCTGGATTCCGGCCCGTTCGGCCCGGCTCGGCATCGCCGATCGCATCTTCACCCGCGTCGGCGCCGGCGACGACCTGGCGGCCGGCCAGTCCACCTTCATGGTGGAGATGGCGGAAACGGCCAACATCCTCCACCACGCCACCGATCGCTCGCTGGTGCTGCTGGATGAAATCGGCCGCGGCACCGCCACCTTCGACGGCCTCTCGATCGCCTGGGCCGTGGCCGAGCACCTGGCGATCGAGATCCGGGCCCGCTCGGTGTTTGCCACCCACTACCACGAGCTCAACGAGCTGGGCGAGCAGCTGGCCAATGTGGCCAATGCCCAGGTGCTGGTGCAGGAAACCGGCGAGGAACTGGTGTTCCTGCACCAGGTGGTGCCCGGCGGCGCCAGCCGCAGCTACGGCATCGAAGCAGCCCGCCTGGCCGGGGTGCCGGCAACGGTGGTGCGCCGCGCCCGCCAGGTGCTGAGCCGCATCGAGGCCAACAGCCACGTGGCGGTGGGGCTGGAAGTGAGTCGGGCTCAGGCGGATCAGCTGCCGGCCGCGGCCTGATCCAGCCAGGCGCGGCGCAACAGGGCATTCACGGCGGCTCCCACCAGACCGGCGCCACCGCGGCTGCCCTCCAGGCGGATCTGGGGCAGGGGGCTGCTGGCCAGATGGCGCTTGCTTTCGGCCACCCCCACAAAGCCCACCGGCATGCCGATCACCAGGGCCGGCGCCGGCACCAGCGCTGCGGCCACCTGCTCCAGCAGCACCTCCAGAGCGGTGGGAGCACTGCCGATCAGCACCACCGCACCGGGATGCGCGGCCAAGGCCCGCTCGATGCCGGCGGCGCTGCGGGTGCTGCCGCGGGGAGCCCGGGCAGGGGCCCAATCGAGCACGCTGCACACCCTGTTGCCAAAGGTGCGGCGTGCCATCGGAGCCACCGCCGCGGCCGCCATGGCGGTGTCGGTGAGGATCGGCACCCCGGCCGCCAACGCCTCCAGACCCGCCTCACAGGCACCATCGGAAAAGCGCAGCAGGGGGGCCAGATCACAATCACCGCTGCTGTGCACCAACCTCAGCAGCACGTCCTGCTGCACCGGGCTCAGGGGAGCCAGGAGTGCCTGAATCTGCGGCTCCTGGCGGATCAGCCGGATGCTCTCCACAAAGATCGGGTGATCCAAGGCTGGCTGGTCTACGGAGTCAGCCAGATCGGTGTCGGTGGATTCAATCGCCATGGCACCGAGACTTGGCAAGGGGAGCGACCCACCCAGCGAAGAGAGGTCGAGCTGGGGTCCCCGGAGATCTGGGGATCCGGTTCCAGGGGGTCCTCGAAGGAAGTCTCCCTAATTCTGTACAGGCTGTACACAATTAGGGAGAGCCGTGGGGACTACCCACACCCAGCCCCATCACACCCCAACCATCGCACCCATGGAATCCACCACTACCAGCCTGGGCGTCCAGGAGGCGAGGCGGCGTCTGCCGGAGCTGCTGGAGCGGGCGGCGGCCGGGGAGAGATTTGTGATCCGGCGTCACCAGACGCCCCTGGCAGCTTTGATGCCCCTCAGCGGACGGGCGCCCAGTGATCCACGGCTGCGCCAGCAGCAGATCCAGAAGCTGATGAACCTGCAGGGCAGTGGCCGCGGCTACTGGGATGCCCAGCAGCGGCAGCCGGCCCGGCCCGCGCCGACGCCACCCAGCTTCGTGCAACCTCTGCAGCGCCAGCAGCGCTTCAACCCGCAGCTGCTCCAGCCGGGTTCGCGCGTGGCCATTGATGGCGCCGCCCTGGTGGCCTTCCTCGCCGATGCCAAGGGCACCGGCCTCTACCTGGAACCCCTGATGAAGGGCATCGCCTCGGGCCATTGGACGGGGGTGATCAGCTGCGTGAGCCTGATGCGGGTGCTGGAGGGTCCGCTGGCCCGCGGCGATGAGGCCCTGGCCCAGCGCTACGCGCAGGCCTTCGCCGACCCCAACCACTGGCTGCAGATCCCCCCGGATGCGGCCATCGTGACGGCGGCCGCGCGCCTGCGGCAGCAGGAACCGCAACTGCCCGAATGCAGCGCCATTGAACTGGCCACCGCCATTGAGGCCGGTGCCGCGGTGCTGGTGAGCGATCAACCCGCCCTGGCTCAGACTGGCCAGCACCCTGTGATCAGCGCCCTGCGGATCTGAGGCCCGAGCCCGATGCCGATCCACCTGCTCTGGGGCGACGACGAGGCGGCCCGCAACCGGGCCGTGGAGGCCCTGATCAGCAAGCGCACCGATCCCGCCTGGCAGAGCATCAACCTCAGCCGCCTCGATGGCAACGACTCCGCGCAAGCGGCCCAGGCCCTCTCCGAGGCCCGCACGCCCCCCTTCGGCGGCGGCGATCGGGTGGTGGTGCTGCAGCGCAGCCCGTTCTGCAACCAATGCCCGGCCGAACTGGCGGAGCAGCTGGAGGCGGCGCTGGAGCTGATCCCCGACAGCTGCCACCTGGTGTTGGTGAGTGCCAGCAAACCCGATGCACGGCTGCGCACCACCAAGGCGCTGCAGAAGCTGGTGAAGGCCGGCGGCGCCTTCGAACGCAGCTTCCAGCTGCCGGCGGTGTGGGATGGGGCCGGCCAGGTGGACCTGATGGCCCGCACGGCGCGAGAGATGGGGCTGGTGCTGGAACCAGCAGCAGCCGAGGCCCTGGCGGAGGCGATCGGCAGCGACAGCGCCCGGCTGGCCAGCGAGCTGGAGAAACTCTCCCTCTATGTGGGGGCAACCAGTGGCGGCAGCAGTGGCACCAGCCAACCGATCACCGCCGCGGCCGTTCAGGCCCTGATCGGCAGCCAGGCCACCACGAGCCTGCAGGTGGGGGACGCGCTGCTGGCCGGTCGCCCAGCGGAGGCAATCGCCCTGGTGGATGCGCTGCTGCTGGCCAACGAGCCGGGCCTGCGGATCGTGGCGGCGCTCACCAGTCAGATCCGCGGCTGGCTGTGGGTGAGCCTGCTGGATCAGCAAGGGGAACAGGACGTGGCCGTCATCGCCAAGGCCGCCGGCATCGGCAACCCCAAGCGCATCTATGTGATGCGAAAGCAGATCCGCGGCCGGCAGCCCAGTCGGTTTCTGGCGCTGCTGGGGCAGTTGCTCACGGTGGAGGCGGCCCTCAAGCGCGGCACCGCAGCAGGGGATGCCTTCCGCGATGGCTTCCTGCTGGCGGGCTGAGAACGGCAGGCCGGCACAGCGACGGTCGGCATAGGAAAATCGGCGATTCCCGCCGCATCGGCGCCGAGCCGGCGCCCCTCCGCCATGGCCCTGCTGGTTCAGAAGTTCGGGGGCACCTCCGTGGCGGATGTGGAGCGCATCCAGGCGGTGGCCCGGCGGATCGCGGACAGCCGGGATGCCGGCAACGACCTGGTGATCGTGGTGTCGGCCATGGGCCACACCACCGACGAACTCACCGGCCTGGCCCGTGCCATCAGCGCTGATCCGCCCCAGCGGGAGATGGACATGCTGCTGGCCACCGGCGAACAGGTGTCGATCGCGCTGCTGGCGATGGCCCTGCAGGCGATCGGCATGCCGGCCGTGTCGATGACCGGCCCCCAGGTGGGCATCCTCACCGAATCGGCCCACGGCCGGGCCCGCATCCTGGAGGTGCGCACCGATCGGTTGCGGCGACTGCTCGACGACGGCCAGGTGGTGGTGGTGGCCGGCTTCCAAGGCACCAGCAGCGGCCTCTCGGGCACCCCCGAGATCACCACCCTCGGCCGCGGCGGCTCCGACACCTCTGCGGTGGCCCTGGCGGCGGCCCTCGGCGCCGATGCCTGCGAGATCTACACCGATGTGCCCGGGGTGCTCACCACCGACCCCCGCAAGGTGGCCGATGCCCAGCTGATGGACACGATCACCTGCAACGAGATGCTGGAGCTGGCCAGCCTCGGGGCGGCCGTGCTGCATCCGCGGGCGGTGGAGATCGCCCGCAACTACGGCGTGCCACTGGTGGTGCGCTCCAGCTGGAGCGACGCCCCCGGCACCGTGCTCACCAGCGACGCCGCCAGCCGCCGCGGCAGCAGCGAGGGGCTGGAGCTGGGCAAGCCGGTGGACGGCGCCGAACTGGAGAGCCAGCAGGCGGTGCTGGCCCTGGCCCATGTGCCGGATCGTCCCGGCGTGGCGGCCCAGTTGTTCGAGGCGCTCTCGGCCGCCGGGCTGAACGTGGATCTGATCGTGCAGGCCACCCATGAAGCCGATCCCCATTGCAGCGGCAGCGCCTGCGGATTCACCAACGACATTGCCTTCACCGTGGCGGAGGCCCAGCTGGAGCCTGCCCAACTGGTGTGCCGCGAGGTGCTGGCGGCGATGGGTGCCGCCGCTGCCGGGGCCACCCTCAGCGCCGAGGCGGGCATGGCCAAGCTGAGCATCTCCGGCGCTGGCATCATGGGGCGCCCCGGCGTGGCCGCCCGCCTGTTCGACACCCTGGCCAAGGGGGGCATCAACCTGCGGCTGATCGCCACCAGCGAGGTGAAGGTGAGCTGCTTGGTGGCGGGGCACCAGGGCACCAAAGCCCTGCAGGCGGCAGCCAGCTGCTTCGAGTTGATCGACCAGCAACTGCGCCTCGATCCAGCCCCGTCGGGCACCGGCGAACCGGAGGTGCGCGGCGTGGCCCTCGACCGCGACCAGGCCCAGGTGTCCGTGCGCCGCATTCCCGACAAGCCCGGCACCGCCGCGGCCGTGTGCCGGGCCCTGGCCGATGCCGGCATCAGCCTCGATGCGATCGTGCAATCGGAGCGCACCCACGGCAGCGGCGAACAGCTCAGCCGCGACATGGGCTTCACCCTGCGCCGCGACGACCTGCCCCGGGCCCAGGCGGCCCTGCAACCGCTGCTGGCCCAATGGCCCGGCGCCAGCTTCGAGGAGGGCATGGCCATCGCCCGGGTGAGCGCCGTGGGGGCCGGCATGCCCTCCACCGCCGGCACCGCCGGCCGCATGTTCCGCGCCCTGGCGGAAGCCGGCATCAACATCGAGATGATCGCCACCAGCGAGATCCGCACCAGCTGCGTGGTGCCGGAGGCCGAGGGCGTGCGGGCCCTACAGGCCGTTCACGCCGCCTTCGGCCTGGGCGGCGCCGTGGTGCACCAGGCCCAGGGCACCGAAGCACCGGTTTGAGCGGGGGATCAGTTCTGAACTGACCCTGCGGGGCTAAGACCTCTAAGACCTACAGCTTGGCGGCGATGCCGGCGGGCTCCAGCATCAGCTTGCTGTTGCGCAGCGACTCCTCCATCTCGATCGGGTAGGCGCCGTCGAAGCAGGCGGTGCAGAAGTGGGCGGCGTTGGCCTGGGCCGCCTCCACCATGGCCTGCTTGCTGAGGTAGGCCAGGGAATCCACGCCCAGGTGGGCGGCGATCTCCTCCAGGGTGAGGCGGGCTGCGATCAGCTGGTCCTGGGTGTCAGTGTCAATGCCGTAGAAGCAGGGGTGGGTGACGGGCGGTGAGCTGATGCGCATGTGCACCTCGGTGGCACCGGCATCCCGCAGGGCAGCCACCAGCTTGCGGCTGGTGGTGCCGCGCACGATCGAGTCGTCGATCACCACCACCCGCTTGCCGGCCAGCACATCCGGCAGCGGGTTGAGCTTCACGCGGATGCCCGCCTCCCGCATGGCCTGGGTGGGCTGGATGAAGGTGCGGCCCACATAGCGGTTCTTGATCAGGCCATCGCCGAAGGGGATGCCGCTGAGCTGGGAGTAGCCGATCGCCGCCGGGATGCCGGAATCGGGCACACCGATCACGATGTCGGCATCCACCGGTGTTTCGCGGGCCAGGGCCTCGCCGATGCGCACCCGGTAGCTGTAGAGCGATTCGCCGAAGAAGCGGCTGTCGGGCCGGGCGAAGTAGATCATCTCGAACACGCACAGCTTGGCCGGCTCCTCGCACCAGCGGCTGCGGTGGGGGGTGGGATCCCCCGGGCGGAAGTGGATCAGCTCGCCGGGCTGCACATCGCCGTCGAAGCTGGCGCCGATGATGTCGAGCCCGCAGGTTTCGCTGCTGGCCACCCACTGGGCCTCGCTCAGCTCGCCCATGTGGCCGAACACCAGGGGCCGGATGCCGTGGCCGTCCCGCAGGGCGAACAGACCCTCCGGCGTGCCGATCACCAGGCTGAAGGCACCGCGGCAGCGGCCGGCCGCCTCGCGGATAGCAGGCTCCCAGTCCAGGCCAGCGTTCACGGCGTGCTGGAGAGCAAAGGCAATCAGCTCCGAGTCGGTGGTGGAGGTGAACTGGGCCTCGGGGGTGTCGGCGGCGATGGCCTCGCGCAGCTCAGCCGCGTTCACCAGGTTGCCGTTGTGGGCCAGGGCCAGCGGCCCCAGGCGGGTGTTGAGCACCACGGGCTGGGCGTTGCAGGCCTTGCTGCTGCCGGTGGTGGAGTAGCGGTTGTGGCCGATGGCCAGGTGGCCGGTGAGCCGCTCCAGCACGTCCTGGTCGAACACCTGGCTCACCAGGCCCATGTCCTTGTGGAGGCGCACCTTGTGGGAGGCGCCTGGGCCCGCCTCGAACACGGCGATGCCGGCCGACTCCTGGCCGCGGTGCTGCAGGGCGTAGAGACCGAAGTAGGTGAGGTTCGCCACCGGCTGATCAGAGGCCAGCACCGCAAACACCCCACAGGCCTCCTCGGGCTTGTCGGGACGCTCCGGCTGGCTTGGACGCTCCGGCTGGATGGGATGGGCCGGCTGGTTCACGGACAAGGGCCTTCCCATCTTTCGATTCCTTTCAACATTGTGCATCAGTGCTCGAAAACCCCCATGCGGCGGGGGATCGCCTGCTCGAAACGCTCGGCCAGCTGGGCCACCGGCAGGTGCAGCAGGGTGGATCCGGCCTGGCGGATCTCAAGGGTGGCCGCGCCGTCGCCGGAGGTCACCACCCCGAGGCATTGGGCCGGCACCGCACCGGGAGCCTGGGCATTGGCCTGATCCAGGGCCTGCTGCCAGGCGGCCGTTTGGGCCGGAGCCACGCTCACCAGGATGCGGGCGCCGCCCTCAGCGAACAGCAGCCGATCGGTGCGGGTGCCGCTGGCCGGCAGCTCCAGGTGAGCACCAAGGGACGTGCCGGCGGATGCAGCCGAGATGCAGCACTCGGCCGCGGCCACGGCCAGGCCGCCATCGCTGAGGTCGTGGGCGGAGCGCACCAGCCCCTGGGCGATCGCCTGGCGCAGGAAGCCCTGAACCGAGCGCTCCAGCACCAGATCGATCTCGGGCGGGCGCCCTGTGACGGCTCCATGCATCCGCTCCAGATAGCTGCTGCCGGCCAGGCCCAGGCGCGGATCGGCTGGAGCATCCCCCGCCTCCAATGGCACCCCCAGCAGCCAGATCGCATCGCCGGCCTCACGCCAGGCCTGGCCACGCACCTGGGCCAGATCGTGCACCAGACCCACCATGCCCACCACGGGGGTGGGGTGGATCGGCTGCATGCTGCCGTCGGGCAGGCGGGTCTCGTTGTAGAGCGACACGTTGCCGCCGGTGACGGGGGTGTCGAGGGCTGAGCAGGCGGCGGAGAGGCCGCGGCAGGCCAGGGCCAACTGCCAGTAGCCGGTGGGGGTTTCGGGCGAGGGGAAGTTGAGGTTGTCCGTCACGGCCAGGGGCTCGGCACCAACACAGCTGAGGTTGCGGGCGGCCTCGGCCACCGCCGCCATGGCGCCGCGCTCGGGGTCGAGGGCCACCCAGCGGTTGGGGCAATCCACCACCGCCGCCACCCCGCGGGTGGCTGGGGCCATGGCGCCCTCGCCCTGCTGGGGCCGCAGCCGCACCACGGCCGCATCGGCGCCGCCAGGTGGCATCACGGTGTTGGCCTGCACCTGGTGGTCGTATTGGCGATACACCCAGCGCTTGGAGGCGATGGTGGGGTCGTCGAGCAGCTCCAGCAGGGCGTGATTCCAGCTGAAGGGCAGCTCAGCGGGCAGGTCGGCCTCGCTCCAGCGCCAGTGGGATTGGATCTCGGCCGGGGGTTCGCTGATCAGCTCATGGCGGTTGATCGGGGTGTCGTCGGCCAGGGCGCTGGCGGGCACCTCGGCGGCCACCTGGCCGTGCTGGAGCACGCGCACGATGTTGTCTTCCAGCACGCGGCCCACCACAGCGGCCTGCAGGCCCCAGCGGGTGAAGCGCTCCATCAGCGCCTGTTCGCGGCCGGGCTTCACCACAAACAGCATCCGCTCCTGGGATTCGCTGAGCAGGAACTCGTAGGGGGTCATGCCGGCCTCGCGGGCGGGCACGCGGTCGAGATCGAGCTCGATGCCCAGGCCCCCCTTGGCGGCCATCTCCGAGCAGCTGCAGGTGAGGCCGGCGGCGCCCATATCTTGCGCGGCCACCACATCACCGCTCTGGAAGGCTTCAAGGCAGGCCTCGATCAAGCCCTTCTCCAGGAAGGGGTCACCCACCTGCACGGCGGGACGGTCGTCGAGGGAGGCTTCGGTGAGCTCAGCGCTGGCGAAGCTGGCGCCGCCCATGCCATCGCGGCCGGTGGTGCTGCCCACATAAACCACTGGGTAGCCCACCCCCTCGGCGCCGGAACAGACGATCTGCTCGGTCTCCATCAGCCCCAGGGCCATGGCATTCACCAGCGGGTTGCCGGAGTAGCTGGGGTCGAAGGCCACCTCACCGCCCACGGTGGGCACGCCCACGCAGTTGCCGTAGTGGGCGATGCCGGCCACCACCCCCTCCATCAGGCCCACATTGCGTTCGTCCTCCAGGGGGCCGAAGCGCAGGGCGTTGAGCAGGGCGATGGGGCGCGCCCCCATGGTGAAGATGTCGCGCAGGATGCCGCCCACGCCCGTGGCCGCCCCCTGGAACGGCTCCACCGCTGAGGGGTGGTTGTGGCTCTCGATCTTGAAGGCCAGGCGCTGGCCCTCGCCCAGATCCACCACGCCGGCGTTCTCGCCGGGGCCCACCAGGATGCGCGGGCCTGTGGTGGGGAAGCCCTGCAGCAGCGGCCGCGAGTTGCGGTAGCAGCAGTGCTCCGACCACATCACCCCGAACATGCCCAGCTCAGCGCGGTTTGGGGCGCGGCCGAGGCGGCGGCAGATCTCGTCGTAGTCGGCCTGGCTGAGGTTCTCCTTCTTCAGCGCCTCGGGCACCGCGTAATCGGGGGCGGCGAACGCTGAAGCGGCGGAATCGGCGGCGACCACAGGCGGCTGGGCAAGATCCATCCAGTCTCGCCGAGCGACTCACCGGGCTTCCAGGGGTGCGGGAGCAGCGCGGGCCTGGGGGCCGCCTCTGGACCTGTGCTCGCAGGACTCTCCGGGATTACGTACAGGCTGTACAGAATTCGGGAGAGTGGCGCGAGGGCTAACCGGGTGCCGGAGCCGGGATGCCTCGCCTCAGAACCTCAGAACCCCAGAACCTCAGAGGCTCACAGGCTCAGAACCAGGGATCCTCCTCCTCGGGGGGCGGTTGCGGCGCCGACCGGCGGGGGCGCGGAGCGGAATCCATCGGTTCGGGCCAGTTGTCCCAGTCGTCGTCGGGGTCGGTGGTGTCGGCGGGATCCCAGCGGCGGGGTTCCTGTTCCGCCGGCTCCCAGGGGGGTTCCTCCAGCCAGCCCTCCAGCCGCTCCTCGAAGCGATCGCCGGCCTGCTGCATCTGCTCGCGCCAGCGGCGGGAGCGGCGCAGGAACTGTTGGCGCACGCTGGCCTTGGCCAAGGGCAGGTCGTCCAGGCCTGCGAGGCCCGTGCTCACCTGGCCGGGCTGCTGATCCACGATGCGATCGGGGGGCAGGCGCCAGCGGCTGCTGCCGGGCAGCCGCGGATCACTGCGCGACACCAGGTAGTGCAGGATCCGGCCGCTGCTCAGCTCCACGGCCGCATCGGCCACGCTGCCGATCACCTCGCCGGAGCGGGCCAGCACCGCCGCCTCGATCAGGGTGGGCAGGCGCTCCACGGTGGCTTGGTCTGTTGGAGCCGGCGGACCCTGCACAAACAACTCCAGTTCCGCCAGGCCCCGCAGTTGATTGAGGCGCCAGGCCTCGCGGCGATCGCCGAAGGCGGAGGGCTTGCTGATCCAGCCCAGGAGCCGATGCACCGGCGGATGCATCCAGGCGGAGGCGCCCACGCCATGGTCGAGGCCCTGATCACAGCGCACCCGGCGGCGGAGCAGATCGCTGAGCAGCAGTTGTTCCGGCAGAGCCACGGGCCGCTTCCGCCCTCAGCTGCGAATCTGCACCGGCATCACCAGGTAGGTGAAACCGGGATCATCCAGCGGAGCCAGCACCACGGGGGTGGTGGGGGCGTTGCAGCGCAGCTCCACCCGCTCGGAGCCCATGGCCTTGAGGCCCTCGAGCACGTAGCGCACGTTGAAGGCGATCTGGATGGCATCGCCGCTCACTTCGGCGGCCAGGGCCTCGGAACCACTGCCCACATCCTGGGCATCGGCGCTGATGGCCAGCTGCCCAGCCGCCGGATCGGTGCTGATCTTCACCACGTTGTTGTGCTGATCGGCCAGCACCGCCACCCGCTCCAGGGCGCTCACCAGCGCCTTGCGATCGAGGCGCAGGCTGCGGGCAAAGCTGTCGGGGATCAGCTGGCGGTAGTTGGGGTAGGTGCCATCGAGGCTGCGGCTGGTGAGCACCTGATCGGCCCAGTGGAACACCACCTGGCCCCGGTCGCAGAAGAGGGTGACGGCATCGCCGCCGGAGCGGGCGGAGAGCAACCGCTCCAGCTCCCGCAGCGACCGGGCCGGCACGGTGACATCCACGCTGCCCTCGCCCTCGGCGCTGTTCTCCAGCCGCAGCACCGCCAGCCGGTGGCCATCGGTGGCGGCGCACTCCAAGCCCTGCTCGTCGAGGCCCAGGTGCACGCCGGTGAGCAGCTGCTTGGCCTCATCGCCGCTGCTGGCGAACAGGGTGGCCCGCAGACCCTTCACCAGCACGTCGGGATCCAGCCGGATCGGGGTGCTGCTCTGGGCCAGGGGCAGTTCGGGGAAGTCGTCGGCCGGCATGCCCCGCATCTGATAGCTGCCGGAGGCGCTGGTGAGCTCCACCTGCTCGCCGCCCTCCTCGCAGCTGAGGGTGATCGGGCTGTCGGCCGGCATGCGCGACACGATCTCGCCAAACAGCCGCGCCGGCAGGGTGATGGCACCGCTGCTCTGCACCGAGGCGGGAAGGCTGGTCTGGATACCGAGGCTGAGGTCGAAGCCGGTGAGGCTCAGGCGCCCGGTGCCGGCATCGGCGGTGAGCAGCACGTTGGCCAGCACCGGATGGGTGGGACGACCTGCCACAGCCCGGCTCACCAGCTGAAGTTCATGGCTTGGCGGAATGGCCCCCCACGCTTCCACAAGGCGCCCCGAAGCGCAACGGCCCTGAAGCACCGGATTCCCCGCTCTCCCCAACCGACTGTTCAACGGATTAAAGACTCTTGAAAACAAAACCGCAATCCGTAGCCGTAGGGGCCGGGGAAAACGGCAAAAACCACTCAGAAGCCTTGCACTGCAAAGGCTTTCATTTCATCAGCCTGTGGAATGTGTCTGAGGAGATCGGGCGGAGCTGTGGCGGCGGGTGGCTTTTCCACCCTTTCCCGTGATTGCGGAAAACCGATGCTGGCTGGGCCGATGGGCGCGCCTCTGGTTTTCCCGGTTGCTCAGGGCCCTTTTCCCCAGGTTGTGGGCAGACGGTTTGTGGGGTGGTTGCACAGCTGGTTGCACAAAAAAGCCCCGCCAGCGGCGGGGCAGGGCAGCAAGAAGGGGTGAGCGGTTGCGGAGTTGGAGCCTGCTCAGAAGCCCATCACGCGGGCCACGGTGCCGGTGTCGGGGTCGAGGCCGGTGTGGAACTTGGAATCGTTGTGCTCGATGGCGGTGGTGGGGTCCTTGAGGCCGTTGCCGGTGAGCACGCACACCACGGTGGCGCCGGCGGGCACCTCTTCGCGCCGCTTGATCAGGCCGGCCACGGAGGCCGCGCTGGCGGGCTCGCAGAACACTCCCTCGCCGGCCCCCAGCAGCTTGTAGGCCTCGATGATCTCGGCGTCGGTCACGGCCATGAAGCTGCCGTTGCTCTCGGCTTGGGCCTTGAGGGCGTTCTCCCGGTTCACCGGGTTGCCGATGCGGATGGCGGTGGCGATCGTGTCGGGCTGTTCCACGGTGTGGCCCAGCACCAGGGGGGCGGCGCCGGCGGCCTGGAAGCCCATCATCCGCGGCAGCTTGCGGCTGTGGCCGGCCGCCTTGTACTCGTTGAAGCCCATCCAGTAGGCGCTGATGTTGCCGGCGTTGCCCACGGGAATGCACAGCCAGTCGGGCGCCTCGCCCAGGGCATCCACCACCTCGAAGGCCGCGGTTTTCTGGCCCTGCAGGCGGTAGGGGTTGAGGGAGTTCACCAGGGTGACCGGGTACTGGTCGGCCACCTCGCGCACGATCGCCAGGGCCCGGTCGAAGTTCCCCTTCACCGCCAGCACTTCGGCGCCGTAGAGCAGGGCCTGGGCCAGCTTGCCCTGGGCCACATAGCCATCGGGGATCAACACGAAGGCCCGCATGCCACCGCGGCGGGCATAGGCGGCGGCGGCGGCCGAGGTGTTGCCGGTGCTGGCGCAGATCACCGCCTCCGAACCCGCCTCCCGGGCCTTGGAGATGGCCATGGTCATGCCCCGGTCCTTGAAGGAGCCCGTGGGGTTGAGGCCGTCGTATTTGAGGAACACCTTCACGCCCTTGCCGATGCGCTCGGCGATCACCGGAGCGGGGATCAGTGGCGTGGCCCCCTCCCGCAGGGTGATCACCGGGGTCTTGTCGCTCACCGGCAGCCAGCGGCGGTAGCCCTCAATCAGCCCGGGCCAGTCCTGCATGGCCGGGCGGGTGTGTCCCAGGCGCCGGCGAAGGGAGGACAGCAGGGCCACGGGCAGCAGGAATCGGTCTGAAGCCGAATCTACGGGGCAGCTTTGGCCGGCTCGCCGCGCAGGCCATCCAGGGGCGACTCCGAGAAGAACTTCACCAGTTCGCTGATGGAGCTGGCCTTCTGCATCACGGCCAGCAGGGCCGGGATGCTCACCTCCATCTCGCCCGTGGGATAGGCCTTGAGGAAGCCGATGGCCGAGAGGCTGCCGTTGCCCTGGGCCAGGCCGTTGATCACGCCGGCCTTGAGGGCCGGGATGCCCACCTGGCTGGCCTTGAGCGGGTACACGATCTTGGCCAGTCGCGCCAGGATCGCCTCGCCAATGCGGGTGCCGAGCAGCCGCGTGGTGAGCACCAGGGGCAGGCTCAGCTCCTGTTTCAGTAGCTTTCCCACCTCCGCGGGTTGTTGCTTGGCCAGGGCCAGCACGTCCACCAGCAGCCCGCGGGCCTGGCCCGTGTTGGCCAAATACTCCAGGTCGTCCACGGCGATCGAGCGGCGGAAGGCGCCACTCACGAACACCACGTTGTCGGCGGCCAGGCCCGCCGCGGGCAGTGCCGCCCAGAGGGTTGCCCCCAGCATCGCGGCGGCCAGGCGCTGGCGCTTGTGGGTGCCCATGGGCAAGGGGGTGATCAGCAGTTTTGAAACCCTAGGCCGCTCCCGCCGTACGACCGCCCGCCAACACATCCCGCACCAGCCGCACCACACCCCGCTCCGCCAGGCCCCGCGCCAGCTCTGCCCCCATGCGCCGCAGTTCGGTTTCCTGCAACAGGCGCGGCAACCGCTTCAGCAGCAGCTGGGGCTCAAAGCCCGGCAGCTGGCGCAGGATCGCCACCAGGCGCTGGATCGGCTCCAGCGACAGCAGCTCCAGGTCGCTGGCGGTGGGGGCCGGTCGGTCGCGCAGGCCCGGTGGCAGCAGCGGCCGCGGCAGACGCTGGCTGAGGCGCAGGGTGGTCTGCCAGCCGATGGCATCCATCTGGTTGATGGCCGCCTCCACCAGTTGGTTGCGCAGCAGGCCGGCCTTGGGGGAGAACAGGAAATCGAGCACCTGATCCAGCAGGCCATCGAGATCGAGCTGGCTGCCGCTGGCGGCGCTGCTGATCAGGTTGTCGAGCCGCTGCCAGCGGAAGATCTCGCCATCGAACAGCATCTCCTTGAGGCTGTTGCGCAGCTGGGGATCGGGGTCCTCCATCAGCCGGCGGGCGAAGTAGGGGTAGGCGGCGCCGAGGATCTTGAAATCGGGGTCCACACTCAGGGCGATGCCCTCCAGCGTGACCAGCGAACGGATGATCAGGGCGTAGTAGGGCGGCACCCGGAAGGGGAAGCGATACATCACCCCCGAGAGGTCGTCGGTGACGGCCTTGAAATCCATGCGGCTGACGCCCATCTCCAGGGCCTGGCCGAACACGCTCTCGAAGGCCGGCACGATTGGCTCGAGGTCCACGTCTTCCGCCAGGAAGCCCAGGCTCACGAAGTCGCCCGAGAGCTTCTTGAAGTTGCGGTTCACCAGATGCACCACCGCCTGGATCAGGCCGGTGCGGCTCTCGCGGCTCACCTCGCTCATCATGCCGAAATCGAGGTAGGCCAGCCGGCCATCGGCCAGGGCCAGCAGGTTGCCCGGATGGGGGTCGGCGTGGAAGAAGCCATGCTCCAGCAGCTGCTGCAGGCTGCAGTTCACCCCCACGGTCACCATGTCGTCGGGGTCGATGCCCAGCTGGCGCACCGCCTCGAGGTTGGTGAGTTTCACCCCATCGATCCACTCCATGGTGAGCACGCGCCGGGCTGTGGCGTGGCGGTGGATTCTC
Organism: Synechococcaceae bacterium WB8_1B_136; assembly: GCA_010029175.1. GTDB lineage: Bacteria > Cyanobacteriota > Cyanobacteriia > PCC-6307 > Cyanobiaceae > Vulcanococcus. Next base: position 15,126 of record RGNC01000015.1, read on the forward strand.
GGAACGGCGATGCGGTGGTTGTGGCTGTGGAGCTGGGCGAATTTCTCTGCGTTGGAGGCCTCGTTGCAGTAGTCCATCTCCTCGAACACCCGCTTGCCCAGCTCATCGATCAGGGCCACCAGATCGGAGCGGATCAGGCCCACGTTGCGGTTGAGCCATGCGGCGATGTTGCGCACGATGTAGAGATCGAGCGTGATCTGCTCCCGCAGGCCCGGCCGCTGCACCTTCACGGCTACCTTCTCGCCGTTGAGCAACACGCCCCGGTGCACCTGGCCCAGGGAGGCCGCCGAGATCGGCTCCCGCTCTAGCTCGGCGTAGATGCTGTGGATCGGGGCGCCGAGGTCTTCCTCGATGCAGGCCATGGCCAGGGCGGAATCGAAGCCCGGCAGCTGGTCTTGTAGTTGGGCCAGCTCCTCCAGCAGCAGGGGCGGAATGATGTCGGGCCGGGTGGAGAGGGCCTGACCGGCCTTGATGAAGGCCGGGCCGAGGGAGGCCACCAGATCCGCCGCCTCCTTGGCGCGGGCCCGGGCGTGGGCCTGGTTCTTGAGTTGGCCGGTGAGCCAGTCGACCCCCACCCCCAGCAGGTAGAGCCCGATCGGCACCAGCGTTTGCCAGAGGCGCCGGATCAGGCGCTGGGGGTGGCCGGCATAGATGCGGGTGATGGCCGCCGGGTCGTACTCCAGCAGGCCAGAGGCCTCGATGAAATCGCTGAGCTCGCCGGTGGTGGTTGGGTTGGCGGAGGCTGGGTTTTCGGTTGTTGGGTTTGCGGTCGCGGTTGCCGGGGAGTGGTCGTCCTCGCGTCTCCCGGAATCTGTACAGGCTGTACGGATTTCAGGAGACTCCGCGGCGGAGTTGTCGGCCGTGCTGTCGGCCGTGGCCTCACCCAGAACGGCCGAGCGCATGGCCTGCGTGGCCGCCTCGATCGCGGTGGGCGGGGCCGAGGAGTGGGGGGAGGCGCTCGCCATGCCGCAGGGCCGCGGGGCCGTTTCAAGGGTGTCCCCCTTCTAAACGAAAGACACAGCCGCTACGGTCGGGCCCAACACGGCTGGCCGCCGGCCGCCACCCGCTGCTCCTGTGCTCACCGGACTGCGCCTCGAGAACATTGCCCTGATCGAGCGGCTGCAGCTCGACTTCAGTGCTGGTTTCACGGTGCTCACCGGCGAAACCGGGGCCGGCAAATCAATCCTGCTCGATGCCCTCGATGCGCTGTTGGGGGGCAGCGGCCCAAGGCTGCTGCGCCAAGGGGCCGAGCGCGGTGTGATCGAGGCCAGTTTCACGCTCACCCCACCCCTGCAGGGTTGGCTGGAGCAGGAGCAGCTGGAGGCGGAGGAAGGGGAGATCCTGCTCAGCCGCGAGTGGCGCCTCAGTGAGGATCGCCTCAGCAGCCGCCACCGACTCAATGGTGTGGCGGTGAACCGCGCCCAGATCCAGGAGCTGCGGCCGCTGCTGCTCGATCTCACCGTGCAGGGCCAGACCCAGCAACTGGCCCGGCCGGGCCAGCAGCGCCGCTGGCTGGATCGCTTTGGTGGCGAAGGCCTGCAGGCGCTGTTGCCGCCGGTGGCGGCAGCCCATCGCGCCTGGCGGGCGGCCACCCAGGCTCTGGAGCAGGCCCGGGCCAACTGGCAGCAGCTGCAGCAGGAGCGCGAGCGGCAGGAGCAGCTGCTGGCGGATCTGGAGGCGGCCCAGTTGGAGGATCCGGCCGAGCGGGAGCGGCTGCAGGCCGAGGAAAACCGCCTGGCCCATGGTGTGCGCCTGCAGGAGGGGGTGATGGCCCTGATTGGCCGGCTGGTGGAGGGGGCCGAGGCGGCGCCCTCGGTGCTGGATCACCTGGCGGCCTGCGAGGGGGAGCTGGCGGCCATGCAGCAGCTGGATCCCGGGTTGGCCGAATTGGCGGGCCGTTGCAGCGATGGCCTGGCCCAGCTGCAGGATCTGGCCCGCGATCTCGACCGCTACGGCGCCGGCCTGGAGAGCGACCCCGAGAGCCTGGGGCAGCTGCAGGAGCGCATCGCCCAGCTGAAGGCCCTGGAGCGACGCCACGGCCAGGATCTGGCGGAGCTGATCGCCTGGCGCGATCGCTTGCGGGAGCAACTGACCCCCGGGGGTGCCGAGGGCAGCCTGGAGGCGCTTGAGGCCGCCGAGGCTGAGGCCCGCCGCGCCCGCGACCGGGCCAATGGCGCCCTCAGCGCCGCCCGCCGCGATGCGGCCACCGCCCTGGAGCAGCAGTTGATGCAGGCGCTGCGGCCCATGGGTCTGGCCAATGTGCGCTTTGCCGTTGCGATCGAGCCGGCGGCGCCCTCGGAGGAGGGGGCCGATGCGGTGCAGTTCCGGTTTTCCGCCAACCCCGGCCAGCCCCTGGCGCCCCTGGCGGAGGTGGCCTCCGGCGGTGAGATGTCGCGCTTCCTGCTGGCGCTGAAAACCTGCCTGGCGGCGGCGGATCCCCATGTGACCCTGCTGTTCGATGAGATCGATGCCGGCGTAAGCGGCCGGGTGAGCGGCGCCATGGCCGAGCTGCTGCAGCGGCTGGCGGCCCAGCGCCAGGTGTTCTGCGTGACCCACCAGCCCCTGGTGGCCGCGGCGGCCGATCACCACTTCCGCGTGGCCAAAGAGGTGCGGGATGGCCTCACCCACACGCGAGTGTCCCAACTGCGGGACACTCAGGCCCGCCAGGCGGAACTGGCGGAACTGGCCGGGGGCGATTCCGGCGAAACCCGCAGCTACGCCGCCAGCCTGCTCAAGCGCACAGCCTGATTGGGCGCCTGCTGCCAAGCCGGCGGCGGCGGGGGGGTAGCTGTTGGCGCGCCTCCCTGATTCTGTACAAGCTGTACAGAATCAGGGAGAGCTCCGGGAGTTGCACGCATGCACCAACCGCTCGCTGTTCCCTTGATCCGTTGGACCAGCGTGAGCAACGGTCAGCCCCCGTAGACTCCACGGTTCCCGAGCCGCCCGGATGCCCCGCGCCCTCGCCAAGAGCGTGAACGAAAAAGCGGCGCAGCAGGCCCTGGAGGCGCTCAACGGCGGCACGCTCGAGGATGTGATCCGGGTGCGCGGCGCGCGCCAGCACAACCTCAAGAACGTCGACGTCACCATTCCGCGCAACCGGCTGGTGGTGTTCACCGGGGTGAGTGGCAGCGGCAAGAGCTCCCTGGCCTTCGACACGATTTTTGCCGAGGGTCAGCGCCGCTACGTCGAGAGTTTGTCGGCGTATGCGCGCCAATTCCTCGGCCAGGTCGACAAGCCGGACGTGGATGCGATTGAGGGGCTGTCGCCGGCCATTTCGATCGACCAGAAATCCACCAGCCACAACCCGCGCTCCACCGTCGGCACGGTCACGGAGATCCAGGACTATCTGCGCCTGCTGTTCGGCCGCGCCGGCGAGCCCCACTGTCCCGCGTGCGATCGCTCGATCCGGCCCCAGTCGATCGACGAGATGGTGGATCAGATTCTGGCTCTGCCGGACAACACCCGCTATCAGCTGCTGGCGCCGGTGGTGCGCGGCAAGAAGGGCACCCACGTGAAGCTGCTGAGCGGCCTGGTGGCGGAGGGCTTCGCCCGGGTGCGCATCAACGGCGAGGTGCGCGAGCTGGCCGACAACATCGAGCTCGACAAGAACCACGCCCACAACATCGAAGTGGTGGTGGATCGCCTGGTGGCCCGCGAGGGGGTGCAGGAACGGCTCACCGATTCACTGCGCACGGCCCTCAAGCGCGGCGATGGTTTGGCCCTGGTGGAGGTGGTGCCCAAGGCCGATGAGGAACTGCCGGAGGGCGTGGAGAAGGAGCGGCTCTACTCCGAGAACTTCGCCTGCCCGGTGCATGGTGCCGTGATGGAGGAGCTCTCGCCGCGGCTGTTCTCCTTCAACAGTCCCTATGGCGCCTGCCCCGATTGCCATGGCATCGGCCACCTGCGCAAGTTCACCACCGAGCGGGTGATCCCCGATCCCTCCCTGCCGGTGTATGCCGCCGTGGCGCCCTGGGCCGAGAAAGACAACGCCTACTACTTCTCGCTGCTCTACTCGGTGGGCGAGGCCTTTGGCTTCGAGATCAAGACCCCCTGGAACCAGCTCACGGCCGAACAGCACGATGTGCTGCTCAACGGCTCCCGGGAGCCGATTCCCATCCAGGCCGATAGCCGCTACCGCAAGGGCCAGAGCTACCTGCGGCCGTTCGAGGGGATCCTGCCGATCCTGGAGCGCCAGCTGCGCGACGCCAGCGGCGAATCGGTGCGCCAGAAGTTGGAGAAGTACCTGGAGTTGGTGCCCTGCGCCAGCTGCCAGGGGTTGCGCCTGAAGCCGGAGGCCCTGGCGGTGCGGGTGGGGCCCTACCGGATCCATGAGCTCACCAGCAGCAGCGTGGGCGAGAGCCTGCGGCGCATCGAGCAGCTGATGGGGGTGGGTGCCCACGAGGGCGATGAGCCGTTGCTGAGTCCGCGTCAGATTCAGATCGGCGATCTGGTGCTGCGGGAGATCCGCATGCGCTTGAAGTTCCTGCTGGATGTGGGGCTCGACTACCTCAGCCTCGATCGCCCGGCGATGACCCTCAGCGGCGGCGAGGCCCAGCGCATTCGCCTGGCCACGCAGATCGGCGCCGGCCTCACGGGGGTGCTCTATGTGCTGGATGAACCGAGCATCGGCCTGCACCAGCGCGACAACGACCGGCTGCTGAACACCCTGATCAAGCTGCGGGACCTGGGCAACACCCTGATCGTGGTGGAGCACGACGAGGACACGATCCGCGCCGCCGACCACATCGTCGACATCGGCCCCGGCGCCGGCGTGCACGGCGGCCACATCGTGGCCGAGGGCAGTCTCGACAATCTGCTGAGTGCTGAAGAGTCGCTCACCGGGGCCTACCTGAGCGGTCGGCGGGCCATCCCCACGCCGGCGGAGCGGCGCAGCAGTGGTTCCCGCAAGCTCACGCTGGTGGGCTGCGAGCGCAACAACCTCTCCGGCTTCGATGTGGAATTTCCCCTCGGGCGCCTGGTGTGCGTGACCGGTGTAAGCGGCAGCGGCAAGAGCACGATGGTGAACGAGCTGCTGCACCCGGCCCTGGAGCACAAGCTGGGGATGAAGGTGCCCTTCCCCTCCGGCGTGAAGGAACTGAAGGGGATCAAGGCGATCGACAAAGTGATCGTGATCGACCAATCGCCGATCGGCCGCACGCCCCGCTCCAATCCCGCCACCTACACGGGGGCCTTTGATCCGATCCGCCAGGTGTTCGCCGCCACGGTGGAGGCCAAAGCCCGCGGTTATCAGGTGGGCCAGTTCAGCTTCAACGTGAAGGGCGGGCGCTGCGAGGCCTGCGGCGGCCAGGGGGTGAACGTGATTGAGATGAACTTCCTGCCCGATGTCTACGTGCAGTGCGACGTATGCAAAGGCGCTCGCTACAACCGCGAGACGTTGCAGGTGAAAGTCAAGGGCCACACCATCGCCGATGTGCTGGAGATGACGGTGGAGCAGGCCTGCGAGGTGTTCTCCGCCATCCCCCAGGCGGCCGATCGGTTGCGCACCTTGGTGGATGTGGGCCTGGGCTACGTGAAGCTGGGCCAGCCGGCCCCCACACTTTCCGGCGGAGAAGCGCAGCGGGTGAAGCTGGCCACCGAGCTTTCCAAACGCGCCACTGGCAAAACCCTCTATCTGATCGA
>RGNC01000141.1 GCA_010029175.1 Synechococcaceae bacterium WB8_1B_136
CAGCGGCCGGCTGCTGCTGTTCGATGCCCTGGGCATGAAGTTCCGCGAGCTGAAGCTGCGGCCCAACCCCGAGCGCCCGGTGATCGACAAACTGATCGACTACCAGGAGTTCTGCGGCGTGGGCGGCACCGCCCCGGGCCAGGAGGAGGCCGGCGCGGTGGAGAGCATCAGCGTGGGCGAACTCAAAACGTTGCTGGATGGCGACACCTCCGGGATGGTGCTGATCGACGTGCGCAACCCGCCCGAAGCGGAGATCGCCGTGATCCCCGGCGCCACGCTGATCCCGCTGGATCAGATCGAAAACGGCACCGCCGTGGAGCGCATCAAGGAGCTGGCCGCCGGCAAAACGCTCTACGCCCACTGCAAGCTGGGGGGCCGCAGCGCCAAGGCCCTGATCGCCCTCAAGCGCCACGGCATCGAGGGCATCAATGTGGCCGGTGGCATCGACGCCTGGAGCCAGGAGGTGGATCCAAGCGTGCCGCGCTACTGAGCACGAGGACTGACGCGATGGCCGACGCCAGATCAGCCCCCACCAGCCCAGGTCCCGCCGATCTGCTGCGCGCACGCCTCACCAGCGGTCGCGGCCGCCTGGCGGTGATTGCCGCCACCACCTGCGTCTGGGTGATGGATCTGCTGCTGGTGCATCACCTGGAAAACCGGCGTCTGATCGATCCAGCGCTCGACGGCCTGGTGCACCGGATCGATCTGACCGGCACGCTGGCCTTCATCGTGATCACCCTCTGCCTCACCGTGAGCCTGTTTCGGGGGCGCACCCGGGAGCTGTTCCGCTGGGCACTGGTGTATCTGCTGTTCTCCGTGGTGCAGGTGATCACCAACGTGCTCTCGATGGTGGCGAGTGCCGGCAGCCACCAGGGCGGAGGCCTGGGCGGACTCTGGGATGTGGCGGCCGTCTATGTGGAGACGGTGCTGGTGTTCATGTTCGTCTACATCTTTTTGGATGTGAGTACACCGGGCGGAGCTTTTGTGTGGCCCAGCCGCGATGGCGAAGTTCCCCCGGAGCCGCACCTGATCGATTACCTGTTCATCTCGATGAACGTGAATTCCACCTACGGCCCCACCTCTGAAGCGGTGATGTCGCGCCCCGCCAAATTGGTGATGTCGCTCCAGGTGCTGCTGGCGATCGTGATGCTCACGGTGCTGATTGCCCGCACGGTGAGCTCCACCAGTTGATCTACGAAAGCCACGGCAGGGGCCACTACAGCCCCCAGGCCCGTTCAACATCCACATCGTCGATCTGCTGCTGCTGGCCGCGCTATTGAGCAAGAAGCCACCAAGCTTTCACCAAGCTCAGAAGCACATGATGCTGCTGCCTACGGCCATGCACGTGGTGGTGCCGTAATTGTCGCTATACATGCCCATCGTTGGGGTAGCGAAGCCATAGCCGGAATAGCCGCCAGGGCCGTTGAGCATCGAGAAGCTGCTGTAAGGGGAGCTGTACTCGTAGTACGACCATGGATTGGCCTGAGCAGATCCTTGGCTTGCCAAGAGAGCCAGGGGGACGGCAGCGAGCAGGCCGAGCAGTGATTGGCGCATGAGTTCGAGCTGGTGGTGAGGCTGTGTGCCTCCGTACATCGGCTTCTCGTTCCCAGGTGAAGCAGGTGATTCCAGAACCCTCTGGCCACCTCTTCAGCGGTTGGGGTAGAGGCGCTGCCTGAGCTTGTCGGCCATCTGAGGGTTGTTCTGTGCCCATTGCACCAACTTCTTCTGCTGCAAGTAAGCAGCCCACTGCTCGTCGTTGCCAACTGGGCTGACCACCGGTTCAACGGTCAAGCTGGCGGGCAGTGAAGCCCGTTTGGGTCGTTGCTCAGTGCTGTTGCTGACTGCACCGGATGCTGCCGGTTGCAAGGTGTCTGGCAGGGGCGCCGTTGAACCTGTAGCCCCAGAGCCGATTGCGGTGCGGAGCTCTTCGAGAGGCCGGGTCTGGCCCATAGCCAGGCCGGTGAACATGGGCAATTCAGTTTTGAGCTTGTTGGCCGGCTTGGGATTGACAAAGCGGAAGCTGATTGTGGCTTTCTTACCAGCCTGGTCATAACCAACCACGTTGAAGAACAGGTCAGCTGTCTTGCCCGCCTTGGAGCCGGCCAGGCCACCACCGATCAAGCCGCCGATCAAACCGATCGGTCCGAGCAACAGACCGCCACCGATGGCGCCGGCTGTGGCGCCGCCAAGAGCACCGGCGGTGCCAGCACCAGCGTTGTAGCCCTCTTCTCCGCCTGTGAACCACTGGGCGATGCGTGCGGTCGGAATAAAGCCGTTGGGCGAGGAGATGCCATTGGCATCCACCGTGATAGTGCAGGGATTGGCAGGACAGAGGGCCTCATAGGACGAAGCAGAAGCAGGCCCTGCCACCAGAAGGCACAGGGCAAGGAGTGGGGTCGGGCGCATGGAACCAGCACAGAGGTGTGAGGTCTGTTCGTTTGCCGATCTTGTGGCTGATTCCGGTTCAACTGTGCCCTGGACAGAACAGCCACGGATGCCCCAGCCCGGTCAGTGTCTCAGCCCCTGAATCGGGCGCCAGTCGCCTACGAGTTGCCAACCAGCCCAGTAGTAGGGGTGTCTCCAGAGTGCGTTGGGATGGCTGCGAAAGTCGGCCTGCACGGCCGCCAAGGCATCGGCGCGGCCCCTTCCCTGGTTCAGATAGCCGTAAAAGCGCAGCATCCAGTCGCTGGTCGCTGCATCGTCAACAGGCCAGAGGCTGGTCAGCACCGACCGGGCCCCAGCCACTTGCACACCGCGCAGCAGGCCGTAGATCCCTTCACTGTCGTGGAGATCGCCCAGACCTGTCGAGCAGCCTGAGAGCGTCACCAGCTCGGTATTGGTCAGATCGAGCCCAAGAAAGTCGGCCGCACTGAATCGAGCGGTTGCGCCGTTTACCGGTGAAACCACGATGCCGCTTCTGAGCATCGGGTCGTGGCGAGGGTCTGGATCCGCCATGCGCACAGATTGGGCCGTCTGCCCTGCATCCCAAAAACCATGGGTCGCAAGATGCAGGACCAAAGGACGGCTGAGCTGGCTGAGCATCGCAGCAGTGAACCTGGTGCCCTGCACAGGCGTGACCCCCAATAGGCGGGCCACCCCCTGCGCTTCTACAGCCGTGGAGAGCAGGGGGCTGCTGATCGCCGGGTTGCCCGCCACCACAGGTGAACCAGGTGTTGGCTGGGTGTTCCGGTGGTTGAGCCGCAGCAGTTCACGGCCACTGCTCAGCAAGCGCAGCGAACGATCGGGTACCAAAGCCTGAAAGGGCACTTGGTGCAGGCCGGCATCAGGCACGATGTACCAGGCGGTGGCGTCACCAGCGGCAGCCCGTAGCGGGTTGAGCAAGGCCGAGGAGACAGATGCCCATCGATCCGGTGCGTCACTGAGCTGCTCCGCAGACGCGATGTAAGCCTGGCGGATCAAGGGCTCAAGCTTTGATGCAGGGCCCAGGTCCACCACCTGCAGTTGTCCAATTCCGCTCAGGACATAGGCCCGGTAGCGCCATGGCAGGGGTACTTCTGGAGCCTTCGGGATGCGGGCCGGATCGAGATAGCGACGCAGTTCGATCAGCACACTGCTGGCGGGCAGCGCAGCGGCCACTTCAGAAGGCTCGATCCAACGCCGTGGGGCTATGGGTTCGGTGCGGCTGGTTAACAGCCGCTGCTCCCGTTGCAGTTCCTGGAGCAGCCCCTGGGTGTTGAGCCGCAGGGCCAGGGCCAGCAGCGCGGCCCCTGGATCGGTTGCGGTTAGCGCATCCGCCAAGTACCAACTGGGGTCACGTCGCCTGAGCAGCAACAGGCGCTCCCTGGGTTGCAGTCGCCAGGCCTGATCAGCGAGCAGGGCAAAGCGTTTGCGCAGCAGCAGGTCGAGCGGGCCGCGCAATCCGGGAACTTGTCTGGTGCGGTGCTGCAGCAGCAGGAGCTCAGCCAGGTTGTGGAGACTGTCGGGATGCCCAGAGCCCAACTGGGCGTCAAGGATGCGTTGAGCCTGCTGAAGCCTCTGAATCGCCTGGCGATCTCGGCCCAGTTCGTGATCCAGTCGCGCCAGATTGGCGATCTGAACAGCCGTCAGATGGTGAACATCGCCATGGATCTGCCGTGTGTGGAGATAGGCCCGTTGCAGATAACTCTGAGCCGCAGTGAGATCACCGCGGCTCAGGGCCAGCATGCCGAGGTTGTTCCAGCCGAGTGCCAGATCCGGATGGCTTGGCGGCAGGACATTGAGCCTGAGCTGCTGGGCCTGATCGAGGGCCTGACGGGCCTGCTCCCAAGCACCACGCTGCTGCTGAAGGCGGGATACGTTGTTGAGGGCAGCAGCCAGGGCCAGGGGGTGCTGGGTTGACAGTGGTTGGAGCACCGCCAGGCTGCGCGCCAACTCCTGCTCGGCCAGGTTCAGCTCACCCATCTCACGCAGCAGATCGCCGAGGTTGCTGTGGGCGATTCCCACCTCCAGATGGGCCGCACCCAAGACTGCAACCTTTTGTTGGACTGACTCCTGCAATAGTGCCCTCGCTTCTGCAAACCGATCCAGGTCGGCGTAGAGAACAGCGAGATTGTTCAGCAGAATGGCTACAAGTAGGGGGCGAGGTTCAGGAAGGGCCCTCGCCAGCTGCAGGGCCTCCTGGTAGGTGCGCTCAGCCTGTTGGTGCAAGCCCTGGTTGCTCTGGAGATCTCCCAACTGCAACAGGCTCTGAGGCAGCATCGCCGAGCCTGGTGGTGCATGACGACGCACCCAGGGGAGCAGCTCTGCCCAAAGGCGAGCTGCGGCTGCCTGGTCACCCCTGGCAGCGGCGTTGGCGGCCTGCTGCAGCAGCTCCTGAGGCTGGTCACCTGTGAGTTCAGCGGCTGCTACGGCCGGCATCAGGCAGAGAGTTGAGCCCAACAGAAGAGGTAGCAGGAACCTATTCACAGATCCCAGCCACGGGCAGATTGACCAGTCTGAGAAATGGCTCGGGGGATCGGCGGAATCAACCGTGAGATGGCCAAACGAGAGGACGGCGTCACCACCAGCAGCCTGCGCTGCCTCCAGCATGAGCTACCAGACAACTGCCAGTTCCGCCGCCACCAACCAGGACGAAAGCATGGGTCGCCTTGTGGGAGCCTGTGCCATCGTTGGCCTGGGTCTTGTCGTCGCGTCACGGGCGCCTGCTGCTTCGCCGATCATTCTGGGCCGCACTGCGTTTGAAGCAGGGCGGATCATCGGCCGCCGTTGATAGCGGTGATGCAATGCAACCGTTGGAAAACTCAATGGACCGGAATCCGGCCTCCCCTGATGGCCGTGAGCCGCAATTGCCTACGTTCCTGAAAGGAAGAAGCAGCCTGGCATTACCAGAAACAAATGTCGCAGATCCCGTTTCGCAGTTGCTCACTCATTTAAAGTGCGAACTTGGATTTCGCCATCAGCAGACGGCATTGCGCTGGCTGCTGGAGCAA
>RGNC01000142.1 GCA_010029175.1 Synechococcaceae bacterium WB8_1B_136
CAGCTGCTCTGCAGCACCCAGAGCCGCGACAGTTGGCAGGCCAGCAGCATCGGTCTGGCACCGCTGGATCTCACCCTCCAGATCGCCATGCCGGAACTGGATGGCCGCATCACCAGCCGCGTGGGGGCCTTCAAGGAGGTGGTGGGGACCGATCAACAGCTCGCCACGGCGCTGCATCACTACGTGCCCGACCCGGAACGCCTGGCCTGGGTGGCCCAGTTGGTGGCGGCCTGGTGCCGCCTGCGGGCCACGCCGGCGGCGGAGCGTCGCCTGGCCCTCGTGCTGGCCAACTACCCCACCCGCAACAGCCGCCTGGCCAACGGTGTGGGGCTCGACACCCCCGCCTCCGCCGCCGCGATGTTGGGCTGGCTGCGCCAGGCGGGATACGACCTCGGCCCGGACCCGCTCCCCGCCGATGGCGATGCATTGATCCAGAGCCTGCTGCGGGGACGCACCAATGATCCGGAGAGCCTGCACCGTCCGGCCAGCGCCCACCTGCCCCTGGAGCAATACGAACGCTGGTACGCCAGCCTGCCTCCAGACGGCCGCCAGCAATTGGAGCGGCGCTGGGGACCACCGGCGCAGGATCCGCAGCTGGAACCGGCCGGCTTCGCGATTCAGGGCCTGCGCTTCGGCAGGGTGTGGCTGCTGATCCAGCCGCAGCGGGGCTACGACCGCGACCCGAGCCTCAGCTACCACAGCCCGGACCTGCCGCCCACCCACCACTACCTGGCCCAATACCTCTGGCTGCGCCAGGTGGCCGGAGTGCAACTCGTGTGCCACGTGGGCAAGCACGGCAACCTCGAGTGGCTGCCGGGCAAGGGCCTGGGCCTCTCGGCGAACTGCTATCCGGAGTGGGCCCTGGGACCCGTGCCCCACGTGTATCCCTTCATCGTGAATGATCCCGGTGAAGGCTCTCAGGCGAAACGTCGGGCCCAGGCCGTGATCCTCGATCACCTCACCCCGCCCCTGGGCCGTGCCGGCCTGCATGGTGATCTGCGGCAACTGGAAGCCCTGATCGACGAGTACTGGGAGGCCACCCAGCTGGGGGCGGAGCGAACTGAGGGCCTGCGGGAGCAGGTGTTGGAACGGCTGGCCAGCCTGGAGCTCTCTGATGGCTGGATCGGTGCGGAAGCCGCCGCGGGGGGGCTGGACCCCCTCGATGCAGCCGATGGCTATCTCTGTGAACTGAAGGAGGCCCAGATCCGCACCGGCCTGCACCGCTACGGCCAGCTGCCGGCAGCGGAGCCGCTGGCGGAGCTGCTGTTGTGCCTGGCCCGCCCTCCCCAGGCGGGTGGGGCGGGCCTCACCCAGGCCCTGGCCCGCGATGCGGGCCTCAGGCTTGACCCCTGGGCAGATCCAGAGGAGCAGCCGCTCGAAGCGGCAGATCAGACCAGGCTGAGCAGTTTGGGTGTGGCCGCAGCGCGGCTGGTGGGCGACGCTGTGGCCTGGCTGGAGCAACAGGCTCTGGAGCATTGCCGCGACCTGCTCCAGCAGCCGGCCGCTGCCGGAGCAGGAGCAGAGGTGCAGTCGGCTCCGGGTCCTGTCACGTCTCGGGTGCTGGAACGGTTGAGGCAGGGCCTGGTGAAGGATCTGCTGCGCTGCGGCGATGCCGAGCGGGAGGCCTTCCTCACGGCGCTGGAGGGGGGACGGATTGCCGCGGGGCCGTCCGGGGCTCCCACCCGGGGCCGCCCCGATCTGCTGCCCACCGGTCGCAATTTCTACAGCCTGGATCTGCGGGGCCTGCCCACCGAGGCCGCCTGGGATCTCGGCCGCCGCAGTGCTGAACTGCTGTTGGAGCTGCACCTGCAGGAGCAGGGTGAACCGCTGCGGCAACTGGCCCTCTCGGTGTGGGGCACCAGCACCATGCGCAACGGTGGGGAAGACATCGCCCAGGCCCTGGCCCTGCTGGGGGTGCGCCCCCTGTGGGATGGCCCCAGCCGCCGGCTGCTGGACCTGGAACTGATTCCCCTCTCCGTCCTGGGCCGGCCGCGGGTGGATGTGACCCTGCGCATTTCTGGACTGTTCCGCGATGCCTTCCCGCAACTGGTGGGCTGGATGAATCGAGCCACAGCCCTGGTGGCCGCCGCTGGCCATGAGCTGGGGGAATCCTCCGTTGACAACCCCCTGGCCGCCGCCGCCGCCCAGGACGGCCATGCCTGGCGGGTCTACGGCTCCGCCCCCGGTGCCTACGGCGCGGGCCTGCAGGGGCTGATCGACAGCGGCCAGTGGGAGCGGCGCAGCGATCTGGGGGAGGCCTACCTCAACTGGAGCTGCTGGCGCTACGAGGATTCAGATCCGGCCGAGGGCCGAGGCGACGGGCGACTCCTGGGCCAGGGCGATCGCGAGGGCCTTGAGCAGCGCCTGCGCCAGGTGCAGGTTGTGCTCCACAACCAGGACAACCGCGAGCACGATCTGCTCGACTCGGACGACTATTACCAGTTTCAGGGCGGACTCAGTGCCGCGGTGGAATCGCTCACCGGCCAGGCGCCGCAGCTGTGGTTCGGCGATCACTCGCGGCGGGAGCGGCCGCGGCTGCACCGGTTGGAGCGTGAATTCGACAAGGTGCTGCGCAGCAGGGTGCTGAACCCCCGCTGGATCGAGGGCATGCAGCAGCACGGCTACAAGGGCGGCTTCGAGATGGCCGCCAGCCTCGACTACCTCTTCGCCTACGACGCCAGCACCGGCCGCGTGCCGGACTGGAGCTATGGGGCCATCAGCGACCGCTGGCTGGGGGATCCGCAGGTGCTGGAGTTTCTGCGACGCGCCAATCCCTGGGCCCTGCGCGACATGGCAGAACGCCTGCTGGAGGCCCACAACCGCGGCCTCTGGTCGGGCGCGAGCCTCCCCCAGCTGGAGCATCTGCGCCAGCTGGTGTGGGAGGCGGAGGCGCTGGTGGAAACCTGATGGCCGGAGGGGCGATCAGCTGTTGAGGTCCTTGGCCCAGGCTTTGAAGGCGCCGATGTCGCCGGGTTTCGTCTGCTGCTGGCTGCTGATCTGCGGTTGAGCCTGAGTGGCGGCCTGTTGCTCCTGGTCGGCCTTGATCGCCGCGGGACCACCGGGAATGTTCACCCCCACGGCCGAGCCCTTCTTGCGCTGATCCAGCTCCGCCTTGCTCATCTGCTCGGCGAAGGTCTTCTTCACCGGCTTGGGTACGCCACCGGTGAGATTGAGCTGCTGCTCCTGCTGCACGGCACCACCCAGGCCAGGGGTGGCCTTCTCCAGGCGGGCTTCCATCGAGGCCACCTCGGCCACCATCTCCTTGTTGCCGGGGTTATCGGCGGTGCCGGGGAAGGTGCGACGGATGGTGTTGGAGCGTCGCATGAACTCCACGTTGCCCATGCTGCTGGAGGCATCGGCGTCGAGGAAGAAGGCCTCCTCCTGCGCCTTGGCGGGTTTGGCCGGGCTGTTGGAGCCGGTCACAGACTTGGAACCACCGAGCAGACGATCGAGCAGGCCCATCGGCGAGGTGCGGAAAAGCTGGGTGAACCCTAGCGGCCACTGAGCTCCAGGCCATGGGTATCGGTGCCGCAACTACGCAAAAGTCCGAGATTGTCGAGCTGGGCAGCGATGCTGTCGCACACCAGGGGGCTCGGCTGCCAACGGGGCTGCATGGTGTAGTCGTAGTAGGCCTCGGCGCCGTCGAACTCCAGGGCAGCCGCCGCGGCGATCAGCCGTCCATGGGGGATGCGGTAACGGGCGGGATGGGCCAGCAGGGCCAGGCCCCCGGCGGCGTGGATGCGCCGGCGCACCTCCCCGGCCAGGAGGGCCGCCCCCACCGCCGCCTGCCGCTGGTTGTAGGGATCCAGCGCCTGGTGGCCTGGCTCAAAGCCCAGGGCCAGCACATGCACCAGGCAGCCCTCCAGCAGGCAACTGATCTCCATGCCGGTCCAGAGCTGGGGCACCCGCCGGCCCTGGCTGGCTTGTGCCTCCAGCCAGGCCTTGAGTGGGCCATAGGCCTCGATGCTGTGGTGATCGGTCACCGCCATGTGCCTCAGGCCCATGGCCAGGGCCTGCTCCCCGAGGCGCTCAGGCTGCAGGCTGCCATCGCTGCAGGTGGTGTGGCAGTGGAAATTGAGTTCGCCCGGACAACTGCCGGCGTGCACCTGGCGCAGCACCGGGGCCAGGGGATGGCGCTGGCGGTGATGCCCGGGATCAGCCGGCATCAAGGGCGACCTCCCGTTCAGCCCGCAGCCGGCGCCAGCGGGCATAAAACTGAATCGAGGCCGCCATGAACACCACCAACGCCACCATGAACCAGGTGGCGGCACCGGTGGGGAACTGGTTTTTGAACACCACCAGCATCACCACGATCACCAGCAGCAGCGTGGGCAGCTCGTTGAGGGCCCGCAGCTGCTTGGGGTTCCAGTGGCAGTTCCCGCTCTGCAGTTGGCCCATCAGCCGGTAACAGAACGCGTGGTAAGCCAGCAGGACCGCCACAAAACCAAGCTTGGCATGCATCCAGCCCTGCTGCAGCCAGGCGGGATTGCTGATCAACAGTCCGGCGGCCATGGCCACGGCCACCACCATGCCGGGGGTGGTGATGATGTTGGCCAGGCGCTTCTCCATCAGGCCGTACTGGGCCTGAAAGGCCGCGCGCAGTTCCGGTGCCAGATCCTCGGCCTCGCGGTGATAGATGAACAGGCGCACCAGATAGAACAGGCCGGCGAACCACACCACCACGCCCACGATGTGGAGGGTCTTGAACCAGAGGTACGCCTCCGGTGGCAGGGCGGCCAGGGTGGTCACAGTCCGCTGTTGAACAGGCCATCAAGGTAGAGCTCCCGCACCTCAGGACGGGCCTGCCCCTGCTGCACCAGAAACTGGGCCAGGGCGTTCTGGAGCAGTCGCCCGGCATCCAACCCTGGCCGGGTGGCGAGGAACGCGTCCATGGCGGCGGCAAGCGGCAGCGGCAGCTCCACGGCCAGCCCCGTGCCCGCCGGGGCCGTGGCACTACCTGTAGTGGCTTGAGGCTGCATCAACTAGACCCGTGGTGGTGGAGGCCAAGAATCCGGGATCGCGCTGCCCCTGTCAAGCGCAGGGCTGGAGGTGATCTGCAGCGGTCTGGCGGATGCTGGCCAGCTCGCCTGGATCAAGCCGCTCCAGCTGCTTCATCACCAGGGCCATGCGGGGATTGCCGCTCAGCAGCCGCTGGTGGCGATCGAGAAAGTCCCAGTAGAGCGCGTTGAAGGGGCAGGCCCTGGGGCCGTGCCGTTGCTTTGGGTCGTAGCGGCAGCCCTTGCAATAGGTGCTCATCCGCTTGATGTAGTTGCCACTGGCCGCATAGGGCTTGCTGGCCAGCAGCCCCCCGTCGGCATACAGACCCATGCCGATCACGTTGGTCTGCATCACCCAGTCG